>CALVTL010000019.1 GCA_944362555.1 uncultured Clostridia bacterium | reverse complement strand
GTTTTGCATTTCCGAACACCGCAAGATTTGTTCCAAGAAAATCTCGCTAAGTGTTGCACTTAGTTTGACAATTCATCCCGACGATCATAACGTTCGTCGTAGCGCCCCACTTCGCAAGTTCGGGATTCCCCGTCGTACCATAGGTGTTCTTCACTTCGGAATACGTTCCGCCGCAAACAGAACAGACCTTTGTGGTTTCATCAAACTTGTGCTCGCAAACGACTTCGCAGACAGAACAGACGCCATTCACATAGGTATGCGTCGTATGGCTGGGGTCAATGGCGCCGCAAGTGACGCACTTGCCCTGCTTGTAGACGTGCTCGTGACCGGCTTTGCCATGGTCGGGATGGACGGCGCCGCAGGCAATGCACTTATCGTAGTTGGCAGAGGTCTTATCCGTCACATAAGCGTGAGGGAACTCCGCAGTGCCGTGTCTGGGATTGAGAATGCCGCAATCCTTTTCCGTGCAGTGGTCGTAATTGGCAGAGTTCTTATCCGTGCTCCAGGTGTGGTCCGTAGGATAGGTTGCCTCTTCGAGCACATAGTTGTTGTAACGGGTCGCAACCGCTTTCTCGTCGAGCACGCCGACCTGGACGATGGCGTAGTTCGCGGTGTTGAAGTTCTGCGCAGCGACCGTCACGCCGTTCTTTTCGGCGATCTCAAGGAAGAACTTGACGATCTTATCGACAGTCATCTTCTTATTCTTATCGTCGCTCGACTCGTGCGTGTTGGTGTAGCCGATCTTGAGCTGACCGTTGATATAGAAGCGGATACCGCCATTCTTGGCATCGGGATCGACCACAACGGTGACATAGCCGGAAGGCGTATCGACGAAGGGCGAAACGCCGCTGTTGTTGTGCTGCGAACCGGACGCCTTTCCGGGATAGAGGTTGGTGCCCTTCATCCCTTCGGCAAGCGTCTTGAGTTCGCCCTCAAGCCCGTCCGTGGTGACGTTGTAAGGATCGACCGTACCGCCGGCGATGATGAGGTTGTTGGTCGACGTCTTAAGCGTGTGCTTGCCCCAGTCGTCGCCCATATCGGTGAAGTACGCGAAGGAGACGGTGAGACCCTTGGTCTTGGCACCGGCAAGCGCACCCGTTGCGAAGCCCGCTGCCGTATCAGTATAGATTGCGCCGCACTCCGCGTTCGTGCACTTGAACACACCGTGCTTGCCTTCCACTTCCTCCCAGAAGTGAGAGGTCGTGTAGACGGCGTTGAAGATGAACACGATGTCGTCGCCCGACTTGATGACGCTGGCGGTGAGACCGGTCGAGTCGCAGCTCTGCTTCACAACTTCCACGCCCTTCGTAACGGCGTCGGTGTTCTCGGCAACGGTGGTCTCACCGTCCGCCGTGGTGACTTTGTAGACGTGCTCCTCGGCATCCGCCTTGACGTCCTGCATGACCTGGAAGTACCACGTTTCAGCGCCTGTTTCGATGCCGAACTTGGTGACGTCGACTTCGCCCATGAAGAAGAAGCCGTGGTCGATGTCGTAAGGATCCGCCGTGGTGCCGTTGACGCCGATGAACGGGTTGATGGCGCCGGACGTATCTTTCAGGGTGAGCTCGCCCTCTGCGTAGGTGAAGCCGAGGTCGATGTTGCCGACGTCCTCCGCCGCGCCGCCGTTGACGTTGAGGTAGAGCCCGTCGAGCTTGATGTCTGCCTCGGTGAGGTCGGCCTTATCGAGCATGACGTAGTAGTAGAGCTTGCTACCGACGGCACTGAAGTATGCCTTTCCGCCGGAGGCAAGTTCGAACACGCCGACGCCGCTTTGAGGCGCCGCATAGTAGACGTTGAGCGTCTGCGTCTGCGCGTCGCTCTCGTTGCTCGAACGCACATAGATGGGGAACACGCCGACGTTGGTCGTTGCGGTGGGATCTGCAGGGACCGTGAGCGTGAGCGTCAGGGTGTGCGTGGTCTTGTCATAAGACGTTGTGTAGTTGTAGAAGTCTTTCGCCTCGAGCTTATCGCCTTCCCTGCCGCGGTCGAGCAGCGCGTTGTCTTCGATCGAATAGGTGTGCATTCTGTTCGAGACAGCCGTGGCGCCGACGCGGAACGCTTCCGCCTCTGCATCGGACGCGAAGTTGAAGGTGTAAGTGACCTGACCGCCCGCATTGACGGGAACGGAATCGGGCGTGAAGAACGCGCCGACCTTGGGTGCGACCACGCCGGACAGGTCGATGACGATCGGCGTTTCCTGCACATCGTCGAGAACGACCTTGTTCTCGGCATTTTCTGCCGCGCTGAACCCGACAACGATGTCGACATAATCGGTCGTGGATGCGACGATGATGTACTTCTCGTCCGTGTTGATGTCGAGAATGTTATCGAGCACGTTGAAGCCTTCGCCGTAGATACGAAGGGCGACGTATGCGTCGAAACGGGAGAACATCTGGGCATATTCCGCAGGAATGGCGGATGCCACACCGACGGGCGCGATGACGACCTGCGTCGCATCTGCGTTCGCCGCAAAGCCGACGTTACCGAGAATGGTGCTGTCGAGCACGGCGGTGCCGAGACCGGGAACGGTCATATCGAACTTGTAGCCGTAGACTTCGTCGATGTTGTTCGGCGTGATCTTCTTGAAGAAGCCGTCGTCGCCGAGCTTCATCGTGTCGTAGCACGTCGTGCTGCCGACCGTGACCGCGATACGGAAGTAGGTATCCGTCGCAAGAAGGCGGGTATCTTCTTCGATCGTCGTCCAGCCTTCGGCATCCTCTGCGGGCTCCTTGCCTGCTTCGACGGTGCCGCGGAAGACCTGCAGCTCGTAGCTGTTGGGATCGTAGGTGTTGGAGTTGTTCATGTACTTGATCTTGATGGTGCCATCGAAATCAGCAAGCTGAACAACTTCGCCCTCAACATAGTTGACCTTCGCGTCGTCGCCGAGGCCGTTGAAGGTCGCGGATTCGAGCTTTTCCTGCTCGGTGATCACAACGGAATTAAAGGTCATCTGGACGTATTCGCCGTGGAGGACCGTGTAGAAGGATTCATCGGCATACGCATCGGGAACCTTGATGCGCGCCGTGAGGCTCGTGCCCTTATCGAGATTCTCGTTGATGATCTCGATGACGTTGTCGGCACGGAAGGAATAGGTGAGACGGACGTTCTGCACCTCGGCATAGTCCGCCGTCGAACCGATCGTGCCGGAGGAATAAACCGCCCAATCGCCCCAGGTGGAGGTGTCGGCAGGCATATTCGCCGCGTCGTACTCCCAAGGGAAGGTGTTGGTGTTGACCGCACTCGTGTGCGAACCGTAGTTGTAGGCATTGCTCGCGCCGCCCGCAAGCGCGCAAAGCAGACGGGGCGAACCGCCGATACCGTCCATCAGCACCCAGCCGTCGTTACGGACGATGATGCCCATACCCTGCTCGCCGTCAAACGTGGCGGTCGGGTTGAAGGGAGAGGTGCCCGTGAAGTTGTTGAGCGCGATACCGGGGTTGGGATAGTACCACACATTAGAATCGCCTGAAGGAGGGATCGACTTCACCGTGCCCGTGAGCGTGATGGAGGAACCCTTGCGGATGGTGCCCGCCGTCATGGAGTTGACGACGTCGCCGGACTCCGTCTCGCCATACGCCGTGATGGGACCGAGGTCGCCCTTCGACGTATCGTTGACGGGCTGCGCATGGAAGCCATTGACGGTCACGCCCTCATACGCGCCCTCGGGAAGCGAGATGGTCGTCTGGACGGCGCCGCAGGCGCAGCTCGCCTCGCCGTTCGCGTCGGGCGTACCGAACTTGTGGTCGATGCGCACTTCGAGCTGCTGATTGACGGTGACTTTCTTGTCGTTGACGATCTCGCCCTGCGTCTTGGGCGTGACGGTGACGTAATACACGCCCACCGTGCCCCACGCAATGTTTTCCGTGTCGTAATCGCAGGCGTCACCCGTGATCGCCTTGGGCGCCGTTCCGTTCTCGTAATACACACGGAAGTTCAATCCCGAAACGGCATTGTTGAATGCCGTCATGCGGGTGGATTCGTCCTTCGTCTCGGTGTCCGTCAGAGAGATGCTCGTCTGCGTTCCGAAGAACTGCGCAGAAGAGATCTGACCGCCGGTCTCATCGCCGTTGTCTTTGCAGGCGAACAGGCACAGAGACAGGACCATCGAAAATAAAAGCAGTAAACTTACTTTTAATTTTCTCATAAGTCTTGTTTTCCTCCCCCTTAATAGAATACAGTTTTCGCCATTTAACAATATAAATAGCATTATGATTTTACAACAATTTCTGTGGGCTGTCAATATCTTTCGGGAAAAATTTTCACGCTTTTTTACGATTTTGAGCGCGATTTTCCCACCGCCCCATCGTCATGCTCTGCATTTCGTTAAAAAATATACACCATTCGTTCGCAAAATGCGGGGTTTTTTGCCGTTCCGCCCGGTGCGGGATGACATGAGCGGATGGCGGAAAGAAAAGGCTCCCTTGTGTAAAGGGAGCTGTCACGAAGTGACTGAGGGATTGTCCTGCACGCGCATCACCGACCTTTACAACCCTCCCGCCTCGCTCCGCTCGGCACCCTCCCTTGCACAGGGAGGGCAAGAGATAAAGGCGAGCGCGAGGAATCCCCCCGCGCTCTTTCACTTGCGAGGGGATCCCTCACGCATGAGTACGCGCGCCGTTTGGCGCGCGTACTCATGGTTCGGGATGACATAAGAGCATGACGTAAAAAAGGTCTCCCCGTCAGATGCTCTTTAAGTGCTTTAAGGAGAGGTCGAGGATGGGGGCGCTGTGGGTGAGCGCGCCCGAGGAGATGTAGTCCACGCCCAGCGCGGCGTACTCTTTGACGTTCTCGCGCGTGACGTTGCCCGAGATCTCCGTTTTGACCCTGCCCTTGGCGCGGCGCACCGCCTCGCGGAGCAGCTCGCCCTTCATGTTGTCGAGCATGACGATGTCGGCGCCCGCCTCCATCGCCTCGGAGAGCTCCTCGAGCGTCTCCACTTCCACCTCGATCTTCCGGACGAAGGGCGCGTAGGCGCGCGCGCGTTCGATCGCCTGCCGCACGTCCCCCGCCGCGCCGATGTGGTTGTCCTTTAAGAGCACCCCGTCCGAGAGGTTGAAGCGGTGATTGCTCCCGCCCCCCACCGTGACGGCGTACTTTTCAAAGCTGCGCAGAAGGGGCGTGGTCTTGCGGGTGTCGAGCAGAAGGGTGCCCGTTCCCTCCAAAAGCTCCGCCATCGTGCGCGTGTAGGTGGCGATGCCGCTCATGCGCTGCAAAAAGTTGAGCGCCGTGCGCTCGCCCGATAAAATGGCGCGCATATTGCCCTCGAGCTTTAAGATGACGTCGCCCGCCTTCACGCGCGCGCCTTCCTCTTTTAACAGGGTGAACGCGGCGCTCCCGTCGAGCAGCTCGAAGGTGCGGCAGAATACGGGCAAGCCCGCCAGCACGCCCTCCGCCTTGGCGATGAGGTCCGCCGTTCCGCGCGCATCCTCCGGCACGACCGCGTTCGCCGAGACGTCCTCCCACGGGATGTCCTCTTTGAGGGCGGCAAGCAGCGCCTCGTCCCAATATAACCTCTGTGTGACCTTACTCGCTTTCATGATGCGTCTCCTTGGTGACAAATTCGCGGCGCTCGCGCAGCATGGCGGCGAGCCTGCGGGGCGGGATATCCCACGCCGCGCGCCCCGTTGCGCGGCTGCCCGCGGCGATGTCCTCGGCGGCGCGGCGGGCGAAGATGATGGCTTCAAGCAGAGAATTGGAGGCAAGACGGTTCTTGCCGTGCACGCCGTTGCAGCACGTCTCGCCCACGGCGTAGAGGTGGGGCGCCGTCGTCCGGCCAAAGAGGTCGCTCCGCACGCCGCCCATGAAATAGTGCTGGGCGGGCACGACGGGAACGGGCTCTTCGGGCACGCGCAGCCCCTCCTTTTTGAGGCGGCGCAGGATGCCCGGGAAGTGCTTTTCGAGCGTGCGCTCCCCGCCGCGCACGGAGGAGAGGTCGAGGCGGACGTATTCGCTCCCCTCGCGCGCCATCTCCCTGCGGATGGCGGCGGTGACGACGTCGCGCGGGAGCAACTCGTCCACGAACCGCTCGCCCGCGGCGTTCAGAAGGTGCGCCCCCTCGCCGCGCACCGATTCGGAGATGAGAAAGCGCCTGCCCCGCCCCTTGGCGTACAGCGTGGTGGGGTGGATCTGCACATAGTCGAGGTGATCGGCGGCGACGCCGTGAAAGACCGCCGCGCCCACGCCGTCCCCCGTTAAGATGCGGTAATTGGTGGAATGGGCGAACAGCCCGCCCACGCCGCCCGTTGCGAGCACGGTGTTGCCCGCGTAGACGAGGGTGAGCTCGTGCGTGCGGTTGTCGCGCAGAACGGCGCCGCAGCAGCCGTCCTCCGCAAAGAGCAGGTCCACCATCGTGGTGTACGGCCGCAGCTCGATGTTCGTCCGCTTCTGCGCGGCGGAGAGCAGGCGGGAGGTGATCTCCCTGCCCGTGCAGTCGGCATGAAAGACGATGCGCGGGCGGGAGTGCGCGCCCTCGCGCGTGTAGGCGAGCTCCCCGTTCTCCTCGCGCGCAAAGCGCACGCCGAAGGAGATGAGCTCGTCGATGGTCGCGCGGGAATGTTCGATCATGCAGCGCACGGTGGCAGGATCGTTCTCGTAATGTCCCGCGCGCATGGTGTCTTCAAAATAACTTTCGGCGTCCCCTTCGTCATGCAGCACGCAGATGCCGCCCTGCGCCAGAAAGGAGTCGCTCTCTTTGAGCCCCCCTTTGCAGACGACGAGCACATCGCTCCCCGCGGGCAGGTGCAGGGCGCAGTTGAGCCCCGCCGCCCCCGCGCCGATGACGAGCGTCTCGCGCAGTTCCGTCTTCATTGTGCAAGCTCCAGCATCCGCATGAGCGCCCTGCGCGCGGGAAGGGCGACCGCCTCGTCCACCTCGACGGGCGTTCCGCCGCCCTCGAACACGCGTGCGAGCGCTTCGGGCGTGACTTTTTTCATATCGCGGCAGAGAAAGCTCTCCCGCGTCAGATAGAACTTTTTCCCGGGGCAGCGGCGGCGCAGTTCGTAGAGGGTGCCGCCCTCGGTGGCGATGAGAAATTCGCGCGCGTCGCTCTTCTCCGCAAAGGCGATCATGCCCGCGGTGCTGCCCACGAACGCGGACATGGTGCGCACCTCTTCCGGGCATTCGGCATGGGAGAGAAGGAGCGCCGCGGGATGCGCCGCCTGCGCCGCACGGATCTCCGCCCCGGTGGTGGCGGCATGGATGGGACAGCAACCGTGTCCGAAATAGAAGGTCTTTTCGGGGAGCTGCGCCGCGACGAACGCGCCCAGATTCCGGTCGGGGATGAAGTAGATGTTCCGCTCTTTGAGGCGGGAGACCACCTTCACCGCGTTGGCGCTCGTGACGACGACGTCGGCGTGCGCTTTGAGGCGCGCGGAGGAATTGACATAGACGACGACGGCGAGGTCGTCCACCTCCCTGCGGATATGTAAAATTTCCTCCTCCGTCGCCATGTCCGCCATCGCGCAGTGCGCGTCGGGCGCGGGCAGGTACACCGCTTTTTGCGGGCAGAGGATCTTGGCGCTCTCCCCCATGAAGGATACGCCGCAAAAGACGATGACGGGCTTGTCGCTTTTTACGGCTTTTTGCGCGAGGGCAAAGCTGTCGCCCACGAGATCCGCCTGCGCCTGCACGGCGTCGGGGGCGTAATAGTGCGCAAGAACGAGCGCGTCCCTGCGGTCAATGCGTGTTCCCATCTCCCATATTCTCCCGTTTTCAACGAAATTGTTACAAGTATAAAAACTTTGGCGGAAAATGTCAAGCTGTTTGGACGGGCTTCCCCAAAAGGCGCAGATATTCCGCGAGCGCGGGAAGCTCCGCCCCCACCTGCCGCGCGAAATAGGCGCCCAGAAGGCGCAGCGCGCGCACGGCGCCCTCCCCGTCCGCGCATTCCCCCCTGCCGAGGGCGGCGCGGATGGCGAGAAAGGTGCTCTCGCTGGCGGGCACGGCGCCCGGAAGGCACTCGCTGCAAAAGAACGCGCCGTCCGCAAAGGAAAAGCGCATCCTGCCCGCGGGGAGCCTGTGGCAGGCGGGGCAGACGTCCGCCTCCACGGGATAGCCCGCAAAGGCGAGCGCCGCAAGCAGAAAGCGCACGAGGGCGAGCGGCTCGTCCGAACAGAGCTCCCCGAGCGCGGTGACGGCGGCGACGAGCAGCCCGCCCGTCTGCATCCCCTCGAGGGCGAGCTTGTCGCAGGCGTCGGTGACGACGGCGGCGGCATAAAAGCGCAGGACGTCCTCGCTCAACGCGAAGAACCCGTCGTAGAGCGCGGCGGACGTCACCGTTCTGCGCGCCCCGCGCGAGGCGAGGACGTATTCCGCAAAACAAAAAGGCTGGGCGGCGAACCGAAGTTTCGCCCCCGCCTTTTTCACCCCTTTCATGGCGGCGGCGATCTTCCCGTACTCCGCCGTGAGAAGGGTGACGATCTTGTCGTTTTCGCCGTAGTCCGCCGCCCGAAGGAGCAGCGCGTCCGCCTTGATCTCCATGTTCTTATCCCTTTTTCTCAAAGTGAAGCTGCTTGTACAGCATATAATATGTGACGTTCCCCGTGCGCTCGAACAGTTCCCATGCGAGCTCTTCCGCGTTCTTTGACTGCATACGTCCCCCCTCGGGGACAGTATGTGACGCTTTTGGAAAAATGTTGCACGCCCCCGCGCGCTCGTCGCGGCAAGGCACGTTATAACGTGGCAAAAGGCGTCACTGCGTTATGCCTTTTGCGCCCCTATTGGCTGCTCATGCAGCTTCTGCGGAAAGGGGAATGCGCGGGCGCTATAACTGTTGCGAACTGCCCGCGCAGAGGAAAACCGAACGCAGAGCCAAAGGCGAACGTTGGGTTTTCCTCTCCTCACGACATTTTTCCGCGTCAGTTCGCGGAAAAATGTGTGAATGTTTGCGGGTATTCGGCACAGCCGAATACCGCGCCTTTTACGCCTGCCGCTCCTCTTTCGCCAAAATCTTTTCTGAAGAAAACATTTTGGCGAGGCTGCGGAAAAATGCTACTTCGGCAAGGCGCGTTCTGCGGGCATTCCCTTTTACACGTCATCCCGAACCAAGCCGAAGGCGCGTGTGAGGGATCTCCTCGTTTGTTACGACCTGTCCCCTGCGAGGGGATTCCTCGTCATTTCACTCCTCGGAATGACAAAAGAGCGGGACACACGCCCCTCTAAAATCACACCGCGAGGAAAACCACGCTTTTTCGCAAAGGCAATGCCTTCCCCCTCGGGGGTGAGCCGTGCGTTATGCGCATCACCACGGTGTGGTGTGCGCGCACAGCGAACTGAGGTTTTTGCCATTGCGGGCAAAAACCGTGACCGCTGGCGGCGATGCTCCTTGCGCCGCCGAGACCGTGGCAGGCGAGGAACGAGCCTGACGGATGAGGGGTCAAACAAAGAAACAATTCCCGTTCTTTCCCCCTCATCAGTCCCTTCGGGACAGCTTCCCCCCAAGGGGAAGCCTTATGCGCTACCAATTATGCCGCAAGGAAAGTCGCACCTTTCCGCCGCGGTACTCAATTTGCCGACCCCTCGGCTTATGCGGAAAGGTGAATGCGCGGGCGCTATAAATGTTGCGAATCGCCCGCGCAGAGGAAAACCGCGCGGTCAGGCGCAGCCGTGCCCGCGGGGTGTTCCTCCCCCCTCACGACATTTTTCCGCGTCAGTTCGCGGAAAAATGTGTGAACTTTTTTACTCCTCCCCATACCCATACTCTTTGATGAGGCGGGGGGAGTCGCGCCAATCCTCGCGCACTTTGACGTACGTCGTTAAAAACACCTTGGCTTCGAGAAATTTTTCCATATCCTGCCGCGCGAAGGACGCCGCCTCCTTCAGGGCCTTGCCGCCCTTGCCGATGAGGATCGCCTTGTGCGCCTGCTTTTCGCAGATGATGTCGAGGTCCACCTCGTACGTCCCGTTCTCGCGGCGGCGGAAGGTATTGACGACGACGGCGACACCGTGCGGGATCTCCTCGTCGTATTTCAGCAAAATTTTCTCGCGCATCAATTCGGCGATCATGAACTTCTCGCTGCGGTCGGAGACGACGTCGTCGGGGAAGAGCTTGTCCCCCTCGGGCAGCATGGCGGCGATGGCAGCCTCCAGCTTTTTCAGTCCCCTGCCCTTGCGCGCCGAGACGGGGTAGATGTCCGCCTCCACGCCCTCTTCGCAGAGGAATTTCACCTCGGCGGGGATGTTCTCCGCGGGCATGATGTCCGTCTTGGTGAAGGCGACGATGAGCGGGACGCCAAGTCCCGCATATTTTTTGATGAGCTCCGCGTCCTCTTTTCTGACGCCCGCGTGCCCGTCGAGCACATATAAAACGGCGTCCACGTCGCGCGAGGTGGTCTCCGTCGTCTTCATCATGTCCTCGGTGAGCAGGTTGCGGCTCTTATAGATGCCCGGCGTATCGGCGAACACGATCTGATAGTCCTCGCGCGTGAGCACACCGAGGATCCTGTCGCGCGTGGTCTGCGGCTTGGGCGAGACGATGGCGACCTTCTCCCCGACCAGCACGTTTATGAGCGTGCTCTTTCCCGCATTTGCCCTGCCGATGACGGCGACCGTTCCGCTTCTCATGAACCCCTCCCAAGGTCAAGTTTTTGCATGACGTATTCCTCTTTTTCGCGCATTTCGCGCTTTTCTTCCTCATTCATGTGATCGTACCCGAGGCAGTGCAGCAGCCCGTGCACGGCGAGATACCAGAGCTCCCGTTCAAAGGAATGCCCGTACTCCTCCGCCTGCTCGCGCGCACGCTTTTCGCAGATGACGACGCTGCCCAAAAAGACGTTGCCGTTCTCGTCGAGCTCCTCGCCGTGCTCCTCCGCGAGGATGGGCGCGCCCTTGATGCCCTCCATCGAGGGAAAGCTCAACACGTCGGTCACGGCGTCCACGCCGCGCTCGCGCGCGTTCAACGCGCGGATCTCCTCCTCGGAGACGAGCAAGATTTCCGCCGCGAGGGCGTCCCCCTCCCACAGCCCGTCCACCGCCTCCGCGAGGCGGGCGAGCCCCTCTTCGGGGAGATCGGAATCCAATGCGATCATCTGTCTTTCTCCTCCTTCACCGCCTGCCGCTCGCGGTTGAAGCGGATGGCGGGGTATTCCACGCGGTGGTGATGCACGCCCGAGAGCGTCTCCACGAGCGTCTTGCGGATGACGGACAGGTCGCGGATGGTGATGTCGCAGTCGGCGAACTGGTCGAGGTCCATGCGCTCCTCGATGATGCCGCGCACGGTGCGCTCCACCTTCTCGGGGGAGCGGTCGGAAAGGGCACGGGTCGCCGCCTCCGAGGCGTCGGCGATCATGACGATGGCGGCAATGCGTGTTCTGGGCGTGGGCCCGAGATAGGAATAATCCTTGATGTCGGCGTCCCCGCCCGAGAGCTTCATCGCCTTGTCGAAGAAGTACTTGATGGGCAGCGTGCCGTGGTGCTCGCGCGCGACGTCCGCGATGATCTTGGGAAAGTGCGACTCGGTGAGCAGCTCATAGCCGTCCTTGGCGTGCGAACGGATGATGTCGGCAGAGAGCTCGGGCATGAGTTCGTCGTGCACGTTGTAGCCCGTCTGGTTCTCGGTGAAGCAGTCGGGCTGCTTCAATTTTCCCACGTCGTGATAGTAGGCGGCGGCACGGGCGAGCTCGGCGTTCTCGCCGATGGCGACGGCGCACGACTCGGCGAGCTGCGCCACGACGAGGGAGTGGTTGAAGGTGCCGGGCGCCTCCTGCTTGAGCCTGACGAGCAGGGGCGCGTTGGTGGAGGTGAGCTCGCGCAGGCGGAACACAGTGAGGCGGTTGAACGCCGACTCGAAGATGGGCAGCCCCGCGAGGGCGAGCACCGCCGAGACGATGCACCCCACGATGGAGTAGCCGACGGAGGCGACGAAGGCGATCCAGTCGGAATAGAGATAGGATACCTGCAATAAGGTGACGATGACCACCGTGGGCACAGCGACGACGCAGCCCGTGAGCAGCAGCCCGCCGCGCGTCTTTTTTCCGCCCGCCGCGAAGATGGCGAACGTCCCGCAGACGAAGTTGAGCATGAGGGAGTAGTACACCTGCAGGGTGGCGCCGTCCGCCGAGAAGTTGTTGGTGTAAGTATCGATGACGAACATCAGGATGGAGAAGATGAAGTTGAGCATGATCGCCTGCCTGCGGTTGAAGAGAAAGACGCACAACAGCGCCATCAGCGCGCAGGGGCGGGCATAGATGTTCACGAATTTGCCGAACACATAGCTCAAAATGACGCACAGCGTCACGAGCGAGAAGATGAGCAGCACGTTCCCCGCCTTGGCGAGAAATTCGCGCTCCTCAAAGTAGTAATAGTAATAGATGATGAAGCACAACAACAGGGTGCAGACGGCGAGCGTTAAGATCCCCGGGTAGTTCTCCGCAAAAAAACCGATCCACCCCGAGGAGTCGTTGATGACGATCATCAGAAAGATGACGAGGCACAAAAAGATATAGCACGCCGCAAACACGAACGCGCTGCCCACCAGCCTTGCGTTGCGCACTTCCTCGTCCGCGCCGTTGCGGGCGAAGGCATCGCTGCTCTTCATCGCTTTTCTCCTTTTCTTCTGCGCTGTTCTTCCCGTTCATAGGCGCGCACGATGCGCGAAACGAGCGGGTGCCGCACGACGTCGCGCTCGGTGAGCGCCACGACGGCGATGTCCTCCACCCCTTTTAAAACGCTCACGGCGTGCGAAAGCCCGCTCGTCTTGCCGTCCGGCAGGTCGGTCTGCGTGAGGTCGCCCGTGACGACCATCTTGCTGCCCTCGCCGAGGCGCGTCAGAAACATCTTCATCTGCTCGCGCGTTGCGTTCTGCGCCTCGTCCAGGATGACGAAGGCAGCGGAGAGCGTCCTGCCGCGCATATAGGCGAGCGGCGCCACCTCGATGACCCCCTTCTCCATGAGCTTGGCGTACGTCTCCAGCCCGAACAGCTCCTGCAGGGCGTCATACAGGGGGCGAAGGTAGGGATCGACCTTGGTCTGCAGATCGCCCGGGAGAAACCCGAGCTTTTCCCCCGCCTCGACGGCGGGGCGGGTGAGGATGATCTTTTCCACCTGTTTCGCCTTATAGCAGGCGACCGCGAAGCTGACGGCAAGGTACGTCTTGCCCGTGCCCGCGGGGCCCGTGCCGAAGGTGATGGTGTTCTTGCGCATGGCGGCGACGTAATTCTGCTGCCCCACCGTCTTGCACTTGACGGGTTTCCCGCGCGAAGTGACGGCGACGACGTCCTTTAAGACGGCGCCGATGTCCCCCATGTTCCCCTCGCGCGCGAGGGAGATGCAGTATAAAAGCGCGCTCTTGTCGATCTGCTCGCCCGCGTCGGCGACGGAGAGCAGGTTGTTCACGACGGTGCCGCCCACTTCCGCCTCCTCCCCCGTCAGAACGATCTTCGTTCCCTCGATGCGGGTGGAGAGGGAGAGCTCCCGCGCGATCGTCATGAGATTTTCATCCAGGACGCCGATGACCGTCCGGAGCCTGTCCAGACTGCCCGTGTCCACCGTGACCGTCTTTTCCGTAATATCCTCCTACCCGAGGTTGAGACTCGCCCTGACGACAGCGTCCCCCGTCACGCGCCAGCCCTTCCCCGTCTTTTGTATCTGTACATTTTGCAGCTCGCCGAAGTCGAGCGCCGCCTGCGCGAGCGCCTCCTCCCGGCTGCCGCCGTACTCCGCTTCCGCTTCAAATCCCACCGCAGCCGCCGCGATGACGGTGACGGGCAGGCGCTCCTCCCCGAACAGGGCGGCGTTTTCGACGATCACGTCCCCCTTTCTCACCTCGTCCCCCACCCCGAAGCGCGGGGTGCCCGCGAGCACGGTGAGCGAGAGGAGCACGCCGTCCGCAGGGGCGAGGAGAGAGCCGCCCGCAATGGGGCGCGCCTCGTCGGCGACCTCCACGCGCACGGTGAGCACGCCGCCCTCGTGCGAGACGGAGCAAAAGCTCACGCGCGGAAAGGAGAGGATGTGCGCGGTGAGGGCGGGGATATGCTCGGGCGGCGGCGAAAAGAACGCCGTTCCGCCGCGTTCCAGCGTGCGCACGATCTCCGAACGGTAGTATGCGCCGCTGCCCACCACTTCGATGCGCAGCACGCGGCTCTGGCAAAAGCTCACCGCCGCGAGAAAGAGCAGCGCGCCCGCAAACAGCCCCGCCCGTTTCAGGCAGGCGCGGACAAGGCGCAGCGCGCCCATGTACACCGTCTTTTTTCCATTATAACACGAACCGCGCAAAATTGCAAAAACTTTTTTGCGGTGTTTGCCGTCCACGCGCACAATGACGCCCTTTTTTTGCGGGCGCGCCGCCAGAACGGGCACGCCGCCCTGCACGAGCTTTTCCACGATGCGCGCCCCGCCGATGCCTTCGACAAAGATCTCACAGCTTCTCATCGCCGCCCTCCCGCGTGACGGAGCGGATGTCGCCGCGCACCTCGACGTCGCCCGCATAGTACTTTCCGAGCGAGAGCCCCTCCCCCTCGACGCGCAGGCTCCCCCGCCTGCCCTTCAACACGATGACGTCTGTCGAAAAGCGGACGAGGCGGCGGACGTTTTCAAAATAGCCGCCCCGCCCGTCCACCACCGTATAGTGGATGGAGAAGGCGTCCCCCGCGCCCAGAAAAGCGGCGATCTCGCGCAAAAATCCCATACCCATATTGTATGCCGCAGCGCGCCGTTCTACAACTTTTCACGGGAGGACAAATGCGCGCCGCGCGGGAGACTTCCCGCGCGGCGCGCATCCTGTTGAAATCAGATCATCCTTTCAGAAAATATCCCGTTCGACGGGGGCGTAGAAGAGGCGCTCCGCCTCCTCGCCGCGCGCAAAGGCGAGCACCCACATGAGCTTGGTGAGCGTCGCCTCCAGCGTCATGCAGCGCGCCTCCAGCACCTTGCCGCACGCGCGCAGCCGCCTGCCCACGGCGTATTTGTCGAGCGCGCTTCCCTCCCGCTCCACCTGCGTGGTCATGACGGCGGTCTTGCCGAGGGAGAGGAAGTGCGCAAGCCGCTCCAAAAAGGCGCCGTCCTCGTAGTCGGGCAGCCCGCCCGCGCCGAACGATTCGATGACCAGCCCGTCGCAGTGCGCGTCGAGATAGTCGAAGATGTCCGCCTTGAGCCCCGGGATCATTTTGAGGACGAACACGTTCTTGTTGAGGTCGTGATAAAAGACGGGCGCACCCGCGGGCTTTTTGTCCTCGATATAGTAGAAGGGGACGCCCTCGCGCATGACGGCGACGGCGGGAAAATCGATGCTGGAGAAGGCGTTGAAGCTGCGCGTGCGCGTCTTTTTGGCGCGCGTGCCCAAAATGACGCTGCCGTCGAACACGATGCGCACGCCGTGCGCCCGTTCGTCCGCACAGAACAGGAAGGCGTCGGCGAGGTTGCGCCTTGCGTCGGTATCGCGCGAGTAGGCGGAGCGCTGCGAGCCCGTGAGCACGATGGGCTTGGCGCTGCCCTGCACGAGATAGGAGAGCGCCGCCGCCGTGTACGCCATGGTGTCCGTTCCGTGCGTGACGACGAACCCGTCGTAGGCGGAATAGTTCTTCTCGATCAGCCGCGCGATGGCGAGCCAATGGGCGGCATAGATGTTCGTGCTGTCCAGATTGAAGGGCTGCACGGCGTCCACGCGGCAGACCTCGGCGATCTCGGGCACGCATTGCAGCAGTTCCTGCGAGGAGAGGGCGGGCGCAAGCCCCTCTGCCGTCTCCTTGGAGGCGATGGTGCCCCCCGTTGCGATCATGAGAATGTGTTTTTTCATTGCAGAATGCCCGCGAGCCGCGCGAGCTCCTCCTCGGAAAGATCGTATTCCTCCGCTGCGGGCAGAGAGTACCCGCACATTGCAAGACGACGCAACACGTCCCCCTCCCTCACCCCTGCAAGGCGCAGCAAAAAGGCGGCGGCGACGTGCGCCTTCTGCCCCGTGAGCAGCACGCAGCCCTCCGGCGCGGGGCGCGCGGAAAGCGCGGAAAGGGCACAGAGGGCGTCGTCGCAGCGAAGGGGCGTAAGCCCCGCCGCCTGCCCGCCGCATTCGCCGAACAGCACGCGGGAAAAGCGCGTGTAGTGCTTATGATCGTAGGCGAGCCCGCCCGTTTCAAACACCGTACCCCCGCCCGCGTTCCTGCGGAACGCGCCGCATTTTGCCGCGACCGTCTTGAAAAAAGCGACCCCTGCGGGCGGAACGGGCTGCACGCGCACGACCTCGGCGCGCTGGATGCGGTCGTGCACGCCGACGGGGGCGAACACCTGCTCCCCCACCCCGACGGGGAAGGGGCAGCGGTACCAATACGCCCTCTCCCGAAGGTTCTCGTCCGCCGCAAAGAGAAGGGCAGCGTACCTCACCATTCGTCTGGAAAGGGCGGCGCTTCTTCCAGCCACCAATCCTCATAGTATTTGACGTACTGCGAGCAGTTCTCGCTCACGTCGTCGTTGAGAGGAAGGGCGCTCTGCTGCCAAAACGCCTGCACGAACGCCTCGCACCGCTCCACGGTGATGTCCTTCAAAAAGGCGCTGCCCAGCTCTAAAATATTATCGGGGCGCTTTTTGCAGGCGCGCACCGTCTCTTCAAGGCGGCGGTTGCAGGGGAAGAGCGCCCTGTTTTCGATGAGGATGAGCCGATAGACGCTGTACACGATCTCCCGCGCGAGATGGGCGCGCATATAGCAGTTGTCCTCGGGCACGATGTGCAGAAAGTACCCGCGGTTGAGCTGCAGATCGGCGCAAAAGCACTTTATTTTCTCCGCAACGGTGTGCTCGGGATAGCGCCCGATGGCGGCGACGAGCGCAGGGATCTCCGCATCCGTCGTGCACAGCACCTGCGCTTTGACGTAGGCGTTGCGCGTGGGCTCGCTGGCGCGCTCCGCCGCCCGCGCCAGAATTGCCTTGGTCTTGTATTTGACGTCGAAATACCCGCCCTCATAGGTGCAGTGGCCCGTGATGACCTCGGCAAGCCTGTTCTGCGCGGCGAGCTCGGCGTACTTCTCCTCGGTGACGACGACGATCGCGTCGATGTCCGAATCGGGGCGGGCGTTGCCCTTGACGGTGGAGCCGTCCAGCACGACGGCGATGACGCCCTCCTGCCCCTCAAAATATTCGCGAAGTTTTTGCGCGCTCTCGATATGATGCCGATACATGGCTCCCCTCCGACAAAGCGCCCGCCGCTTTTAGAAAAAGCGGCGGGCGCGGCTTTCATGATTCTTCGTTGTTTTCGTTATCCACGTTGTCTGCGCCGTCCGTTCCCCCGTCCGTTCCCTGCGGTGCGCCCGCGCGGGCACGGCGGTTGTATTCCACCGCACACACGATGGCGGCGAAGGCGAGGAAGGCGATGATGAACGCCGCCACGCCGACGAGCGCCACGCTCGTCTCGCCGTCGCTCTCCGCCGTCTGCGAGAGGAAATCGGCGAACGTGTTCTGGCGGTAGATGGCTGCCGTCACCGTGGTGAGATTTGCCGCCGCCCGGTTGAGCTTTTCAAAGTACCCCGCCAGCTTGTCCGCGAACGCCTGCGCGTTTTCGAGCGTGAGGGTGCCCGTCACATCCTTGCCCTCCTCCACCGCCTCGCCGAGCTGGCTCTCGATGAGGGCGTTCTGCTCCGTGTAGTAGGCGATGCGCTGTTCGAGGGTGGGATCGGGCGATTCGACGACGAAGGTGTCCCCCGCCGGGGAGCTTGTCCCCTCCTCCGCGCGATAGGAGCGCGCCATGACGGCTGCCGCGGTGCCCGGCGTGCCGAGCTGCGCTTTGAGGGAGGCGATGATCTTCTCGTTTGCCTGATAGTCGCTCCGGAGCTGCTCCACGCGCGCCTCGATGGCTGCCTCCAGCTCCTCCCCCTCGCCATAGAGGAGGGAATACCCGCTGCCCGCGCACTGCTGGGCGAGCAGCTCGCGCGCGCCTTCCACAAAGATGCCGTACACTTCCGCACGGAAGTCGGCGAGCGAACGCGCCGTGCCGTTCACCGTCACCTGATACCCTGCGGAATAGGTGGAGACCCAGCGGTCATACGCGGAGAGGATGGTCGAATAGAGCTCCTCCAGAAGGTCGAGGCGCGCCTCGAAGTTGTTGCCGTTGAACGCCTCCTCGCCGATGCCGTAGGAGAGCGCCGAGGCGCGGCGCATGATGTCGTCCACGGCGGCGTCGGCGACGCTGCGGATGAAGAGCTGCGCCGTTTCGCCGTCCGGGAAATACTTCGCCTGCACGGTGAGGGAGTACGTCACGCTGCTGCCGTCCTCGTCCGCGAGGGCGTCGATGAGGATGTCCCCCTCGTCGAGCATGGCGACGACGTCCACCGAGGCGAGCTTTTCGTCCTTGTGCTTCGCCGCCTCCAGCATGGTGCGGGAGATGATGTTGCGGTAGGAAAAGGGCGTCCCGTCGGGATATTCCCGCTGGGCGCTCGTGGGATAGATGAGCTCGAAGCTCATGCTGTAACAGGTACTCAACGGGTTAAATACGAGCGCGCACAAGAGTACGGCGATGACCGTGACCGCCGCAGCCGCGCCGAGCACCGCCCAGATCTTTTTGCCGATGAGACGGCAGAGCTCGCCGAACGTAATGCCGCTCTCGCGTTCTTCCTCGTCCATAACAGACTCTTTCCTCCATATCGGAAATCAGAAATTGCGCCTCTATTATACACTATATTTTTGCTCCCGTCAACCCTATCGCCTTTTTCCGCACCGCCCGAAAGCGCATTTTTCGGTAAATTTTGTATGAACTTTATCACACGTCTGACACAAAACCCCCTTCCGCAGGGGAAGGGGGCGGATGCGCGGCGCCTTCATTTCGATCGGCGGAAGGCGCAGGGAGCGCCTTATTCTTCGTCCGCCTTGCCTGCAAAGGCGTCGGAATGCGCGTCGGGCGCGGGCGCGTCGTCATCGGGTTTTTTTGCGTCCTTTTCGCCTTTTCCGGAAGCGGCGGCGGGCGGGAGCGGCGCGTCTGCGGACGCGGCGGTCGCGGACATGGTGGGCGCGGAGGACGCCTCGGCGGGCAGCGCGCCCTTTTTGACGGCGGCGAGCAGCCTTCTGACGGCGGGGATCTTCCCCTCGTACAGATTGCCCATGAGGTCGACGGCGTAGAGGCGCAGCGTCTTTAATTGCCTGCCGTTTTTGCCGTCCACGAGCACGCCCGAGAGCTCCCCGACGGACAGATCGAAGGAAAGGGAGTGGCGCTGTTCAACGACGATGCGCGTGCGCTCGTCCAGCCCTGCCTTCTCCCGATAGAGGCGCGTCAGGTCGAAGGCGACGCCGCCGTTCTTGATGCCGATCTCGCGGATGGCGATCTCGCTCACCGAGCGGTTTCCCACGGTGAGCGCCGCGTACACCCTGCGCGTGACGACGTCGGCGGAGTACAGCCCGACGAATTTGAGCCGCTGCACCGCGAACCGGCTGCGCAGCGAAAAGACGAGCCACAAGAGCACGGCGAGCATCGCAAGCATCAGCACGCCGAGCACGAGCACCACGATGCCCGCATTGTCATTCAGCCACATACCTTCCCTCCGAGAATACTTTTATTATTCTTATACTGTAAGGGCGTATTGTTCCCTTACAGTATAGTATTATACCCCCCCCCGCACAAAAAAAGTCAAGGGGTTTTGTTGCATTTTGCCGAAATCGCACCGAACGCGCTGCAAATAAGGAGCAGCGCCGCGGGTGCGCGCTCCCCGCGCGCACCCGCGGCGCCCGATGTCACTTTTCCGAATAGACGGGATCGAGATACTGCGCGGGATCGGTCTGTTCACCGTTCAGAATGGTCTCGAAGTGCAGGTGCGTACCGTCGCCCGCCTCCGTGCCGTACGCCTCCGCAACGGTGGCGATCTTGTCGCCGCGGCTGACCTTATCCCCCTCTTTGAGCCCCTCGACGGGCTCGACAAAGCGGTATACGCACACCAGCCCGTCGCCGTGGTCGATGGAGATGAGGTTGCCCAGCGCCTCCGACAAACTGACGTCCGTCACGGTGCCGTCGGCGATGGCAAAGACGTCGCTCCCCGCCGCCGCCACAAGGTCCACGCCCTGATGGCGGTAATAAGACCCCGTGACCTTGTTGGCATACACGGCGTCAAATTCGACGGAATAGTCCTCCGCCGCGACGGGTGCGACGTACAGCACTTCCTCGCCGCCCGTCGGTTCGTCCGGTCCGTCCGGTTCGTCCGCGTCGCCCGGATCTTCGGGCTTGTCCGTATCGTCAGGGTCCTCGATGGCGGGCGTGTCCGCAAGCTCGCCCTCCCGACGCGTCGTGAAGTACACGGTGAGCACGGTCGCCGCCGCAAGCAGCAGCACGCTGACGAACAGCAGGAAGTAGTAGAGTGTCCTCTTTTTGGTGTTGGTCTTTTCTTCTTTCATGATGTCCCTCCGGGTTTGATATGCAGATGATTGCCCGCCGCCCCGCATTTTATACGCACGACTTTTTCTTTTTTCCCGCCGCCGATCTACCAGCCGCCGAAGATGACGGGCGTGCCCGCCGCCGTCTGCCCCTTCCCCGCCGCGATATGCAGATTGACGCGCACCCCGTTCAGAAGGATCCCCTCGCCCAGGAGCGGGGAGTAGCAGTAATAGCTGCACACGCCGTCCGCCTCCTCGCAAAAGAGGACGCGGGCGCGGTAGGCAAGCAGCAGTTCCTCCGAGACGTCCCCCGTAAAGCGCGTGCTCTCGCCCGCGACGGGGTGGGTGAGCTTATAGAAGACGGGCACGTCCGTGCGCACGATGCGCGCCGACGAGGACGCCCCGCACGAAAATTCGTACCCCGTTCCGCCGAATGCGGGCATCCGCGCGAGGGCGTAACAGACCGCCCCGCACAAAAACGCCCCCAGCACGGCGCATACGCCGCGCACCGCTCCCCTTCCCTTCATAAAAAAATCCTCCCGCCCTTTTGCGGAAGGATTGTTGACGAAACAGACAAATTCTATACGCGTTATTCCCACGGGAGCGGCTGTCCGCCCAGAATGTGGATATGCAGATGGGGCACCGTCTGCCCCGCGTTCTCCCCCTGGTTGACGACGAGGCGATACCCCTCCGCAAGCCCGAGCTGCGGCGCGAGCTGCCCGATCTTTTTGAGCGTCCGCCCCAGGAGCGCGGCGCGGGCGTCGTCCGCCTCCGAAAGGCGGGCGAAGTGCTCGCGCGGGACGCACAGAAGGTGGATGTTCGCCTTGGGCTCGATGTCCTTGAAGATGACGATCTCCCCGTCCTCATACACTTTGGCGGAGGGGATCTCCCCCGCCAAGATCTTACAGAATACGCAGTTTTCCATGTTGATGTTCCTCCTTATAACTCCTTTCCGAGTACGGCATGGTAGCCGTCTTTTTCGCGTGAAACGAGGGTCGCCTCGTACATACCCCCCTCCTTTGCCCCGTCGGCATAGACATGGATATAGTTGGGGGTATAGCCGCCGTCCTCCTCGAAGAGGACGGGGAACGTTCTGCCCGCAAAGCGGGCAAGGTACGCCTTTTCCGCCTCCGCCGCGCGGATGAGCATCTGCCCCATGCGCTCGCGCAGAAGGGGCGCGGGAAGCGGCTTGCGCTTGGCGGCGGGCGTCCCGGGGCGCGGCGAATAGGGAAAGGCGTGCACGCGCGCAAACCCCGCCTCGCCGATGATGGAAAGGCTCGCCTCGAACTCCGGCGCGAGCTCTCCCGGAAAGCCCACGATGATGTCCGTCGTGATGGCGGCGTCGGGGAAGTATTCATAGATGAGCGCACACGCCGCAAGGTACTCCTCGCGCGTGTACCGCCTGTTCATGGCGCGCAGCACCCTGTCCGACCCGCTCTGCAGGGAGAGGTGGAAGTGCTCGCACACGTTGCCCGCCGCCTTCATCTTTTCGAGAAATTCCCGCGTGACGATGCCCTCTTCCAGAGAGCCCAGGCGGATGCGCGCAGGCACGTCCTTCAAATACAAAAGAAGATCGCCGAGGTCGGCGTCCCCGTCCCGATAGGACGTGATGTCGATGCCCGTCAGAACGACCTCGCGCGCGCCGCTTGCAAGCACCTCCGCGCGGATGCGTTCCATGCTGCGCGAGCGCGACCTGCCGCGCAGATAGGGAATGATGCAGTAGGAGCAGAAGCGGTTGCAGCCGTCCTGGATGCGGATGTTCTGCCGCGTGCGCGTGCGCTTGGGGGCGGGCAGCTCGCAGAACGCGGCGTCCTCCTCCAAAAAAATGCCGTGCCCGCCCAAAAGGGAGAAAATTTTATCCTTCCTGCCCGTGCCCGTCACCACGGTGACGCCCGCGCGGGCGGCAAAGACGGCGGGGTCGCGCTGCGAGGCGCACCCGCACACGATGACGGGCGCTTCGGGATTGAACCTCAAAAGGCGCGCCACCGCCTGACGGCTCTTTTTTTCCGCCTCCGCCGTGACGGCGCAGGTGTTGAGGATGTACAGATCCGCCGCGCACGGAGCGGAGGACGTCTCCCAGCCGCGCGCCTCCAGCCCCGCGAGGAGGGAATCGCTCTCCGCCTCGTTCACCTTGCAGCCGAGCGTGAATACACAGGCCTTCATCGCAGTTCCCCCGCTTCGTACATGATGACGGAGAGCAGCGCGACGGCTGCCGTCTCCGCGCGCAGGATGCGCCTGCCGAGGGAGATGCCCGTATACCCCATGTCGGCGGCGAGGGCGTACTCCTCCTCGGAAAATCCCCCTTCGCTGCCCACCACGGCGGCAACGGAGGCACCCATGTCCGCGATGCGCCCTTCGCCGGAGGGTAAAAACTCGCAGGCGAAGAACTTGCTCGCATACCCCTTTGCCGCCGCAAGCGCCGCAGGGAGCGAGGCAAAATACTCCACCTGCGGCACGGCGGCGCGCAGGCACTGCTTGGCAGCCTCGCGCGCGACGCGGCGCAGCCGCTCGAGCTTGTTTTCGTTCATATACGCCGCGCAGTAGCGCGAGGAAAAGACACCGATGCGGTTTGCGCCCAGCTCGGTCGCCTTCTGCACGACGAGCTCCGTCTTGTCCCCCTTCAGCGCGCCGACGAGCAAAAAGACGTCCGTCTTCGGCTCGCGGTCGGAGGTCTGCGCGCGCACGACATGCACCGACACCCCGTTCTTATCCGCACGGGTGACGACGGCGGAATACTCGCTGCCGCTGCCGTCAAAGAGGGTGACTTCGTCCCCCTCCGCAAGGCGCAGAACGTTCCTTGCGTGGCGGGATTCGGAGATCGGGAGCTCGACCTCCTCCGCAATGTTTTCCACAAAAAAGCGCTTGGGTGCTGCCATACCCTTCTCCCCCGCGTTATCTGCGATAGACGAGGGCGTACCACTCGCCCATGTTGCGCACTGCCAAAAGCGTGAGCCCCTGCGCCGCGAACGCCTCTTTGACGAGCGGGAGCCTGTCCGCAATGATGCCGCTCAAAATGAGCGTGCCCCCCTCTTTGAGGTTTTTGGGGATGGAGGGCGCGAGGCGCACCAGGATCTCCGCCGTGATGTTAGCGAGCACCACGTCGCCGCGCACGTCGCTCTGTTCCAGCAGGTCGGAATGCGCCACGACGCACTTCTGCGACACGCCGTTTTTGAGCGCGTTGTGCTTTGCGCTCTCCACGGCGACGGGGTCGATGTCGGTGAGATAGCAAGTTTTTGCGCCCAGCTCCGCCGCCGCGATGCCCAGAATTCCGCTGCCGCAGCCCACATCGATGACCACGTCCCCCTCCCGGACGGCCTCCTGCAGCGCTTCGAGACACATCTTCGTCGTCTCGTGCTCGCCCGTTCCGAACGCCATGTTGGAGTCGAGCGTGACGACGACCTCGTCCGCCTCCTTCGTATATCCGATCCACGCGGGCACGACGACCACGCGCGCGCCGACATGGATGGGACGGAAGTGCTTCTTCCACACGTCGATCCAATCGTCGCCGTCGATGGTGCGGCGGGTCTCCTCCAGAGAGCCGAAGTTCATGCCGCCGCGCGCCTGCATTTCAAGAAGCTGCGCACGGATGGAGGAGATCGCGGCATCCGCCGCCTCGGGGCGCAGAAAACACTTGACGAGCACGTCCGCGCGGGGGGATCGCAGCTCCTCGTCGATATAGTCCCAATAGACGCCCGTCTCGCCCTTTATAAGCGCCACGACGTCCTTGGCGTCGCTCACCGCGACGCCGCCTTCCGTATACTGCCACATGACGTCGGCGACCAGCTCGCTCGCCTCGCTCGTCGTGTGGACCGTGAGTTCGATGTATTCCATATCTCTATTATAATTGTCCCGCGCCCTCTTGTCAAGAAAGAAAATGTGTGATACAATACAGGAAACGGGGGAAGATATGCAGACGGACTTTTTACGCCTTTTCAAAAAACCGCTGCTGTACGAGCGTACGGAGAGCGTGTTCTGGGACGACGATCATATCTCCGCGCAGCTCCTTCAGGCGCACCTCGACCCCTCCTTTGAGGGCGCGAGCCGCCCGCACGCCTTCATCGAACGCTCGGCGGAATGGATCGGGCGCACCGTCCCGCCCGAAACATATCCCGCGCTGCTCGATCTGGGCTGCGGTCCCGGACTATATGCCGAAAAATTCGCGCAAGGCGGCTACCGCGTGACGGGCGTTGACTGTTCGCGCCGCTCCATTGAATATGCCGCGAAGTCTGCCGCGGAAAAAGGGCTGCATATCCGCTACCTTTCGGAGGATTATCTGCATCTTTCGCTGCGGGAGACGTTTGACTTCGCCGCCATGATCTACTGCGATTACGGGGCGCTGTCCGCGAACGAGCGCAGAACGCTCCTGCAAATCGTGCACCGCCATCTGCGCCCGGGCGGGAGGTTCTTGTTCGACGTCTTTTCCGACGCGGCGTATGCCGCTTTCCGGGAAAAAACAACGTGGGAAGTCTGCCCGGACGGCGGGTTCTGGAGCGCTGACGGCTATGTCGCGCTGTGCCGGCATGAAAAATACCCCGAACACGTCACGCTGGAACAGACCATCGTCCTCACCGGACAGGGCGCCGCCGGTCGCTATCATATCTGGAACACCTGCTTTTCGCGGGAGGCGCTGATAAGCGAAGTGCAGGAGGGCGGATTTCAGGTAAAGGGCATCTGTTCGGACGTCGCCGGGGCGCCCTATCGGGAAGAAAGTCCCGTCATCGCGCTCCTTCTCGAAAAATAGCCGCGAAAAATTTTAAGGGGGTAGAATATGAAAAATAACCTTGCGCTTGCGGGCGCCGTGCTCTCCGCCGCCCTGTGCGCGCTGCTGGCGGCGCTGCTCATCACCGCGTTCACCACCCTGCCCGCACTCCCCGAACAAGACTTTGGCGGAGTTTTGCAGGCGATCGCGGGCACGTTCGCCGTGGCGCTCGCCATGGTCGTGCTGCTCGCCATCCTCTTCATCCTCTCCCTCATCGCGCTCGCCTTCGGCGTGTTCTCCTTCGTCCTCCTTCTGCGCGCCTGCAAAAAGGGTGCGGGCAGAAGAAGCGCCGTGCTGCTCCTTCTGGGCTGCATCGGGACGGCGGCAGCCCTCCTTGCGGGGAGCTGCGTGTGCGGCATCTCCCCCGCCCTGACCGCACTCGGCGCTCTGTGCATCGCCCTCGCCGCCGCGGAATGCGCCCTGCGCGTTCTGTGCGCCGTCCGCCTGCTGAAACGCCCCGCGCCCGATGCGTCAGATATGCCCGAAATGACGGATACGTCCGCAGAAGAATAAAACGTGACGAAATGATCGCGCCCCGAAAGCATCTTTCGGGGCGCTTCGTCATTGAAAATTACAAACTGTTTTTATAGTCCGTTCCCCAATCGAACATGGCGTCGAGGATGGGCTTCAACGTTTTGCCGAGGTCGGACAGGGAATAGACGACGCGCGGCGGGACTTCCGCAAATACTTCGCGCTCCAAAAGCCCGTCGCTTTCCAGCGCGCGCAGATTGTCCGTCAGCACCTTTTTGCTGATGCCCGGGATGGTCTTGACAAAATCCGTAAAGCGCTGCGCCCCGTTATAGATAAGGTCGCGCAAGATGAGCAATTTCCATTTATTTCCGATGAGCTGCACCGTCGTCGCCACGGGGCATTCGGGCAATTCTTCTTTTGTCAGCATAGTGAGCGCTCCTTTTTCTTTATATCATAGCAGAAGTGCCCGAAAAAGTCAATAGTTCAAAAACGAAACCAAGTAACAAATTGATTATCAGATAATAGAAAGGTAACTTCCGAGAAAATTTTTTCCGCGTTTGTTATACTGTGCCCGTAATCGCAAAGGTTACAGCAAATCAAAATTTCTTGGAGGTATCTGTCATGAAAAATTACAGCAAAATCGGCACATCGGAAGAAGCACGCTCCGAACTGCACGATAAGCTCGGTCTTACAGGCGCGGAGATCAGCATCAATATTTTGCCGGCAGGGGGGTGCGTTCCCTTCGTCCATTTCCATAAACAGAACGAAGAGATCTATGCGATCGTCGAGGGTGAAGGCGCAGTCGTTATAGACGGCGAAAATATCCGCGTAAAGGCAGGTGACTGGTTGCGTATTTCTCCCGAAGCCAAACGGCAGTTCTTTGCTTCTGAAAAAGTGGCGTTAAAGTATATATGTATTCAAGTAAAGGCGGGATCACTGGAAGGGTACACCATGAACGACGGCGTCGTTTCCAATTAAATAAAGCGGGACAAGATTTTGTCCGCTCCGCGCCTCGCGGTTTTTGAAGGCTATGAACAATCTGCAAAATCTCTTACAAGAAAGGGTTGAAACGCTGCGCGCTCTTCTGGAAAACGCCGAATGCGTGCTCATCGGCGGCGGTTCGGGGCTTTCGTCTGCGGCGGGGCTCACCTATTCCGGGCAGCGCTTTACGGAAAACTTCGGCGATTTTATCAAAAAATACGACCTTACGGATATGTATTCGGCGGGATTCTATCCCTTCCGCACGCAGGAAGAAAAGTGGGCGTATTGGTCGCGGCACATTTTGTTGAACCGCTGGCTGCCGTCCGCCTTGCCGCTCTACCAGAGGCTGTTTGAACTCATTAAAGATAAGGACTATTTTGTCATCACCACCAACGTGGACGCACAGTTTGATAAGGCAGGGTTTGCAAAGGAGCGCATCTTTGCCGTGCAGGGCGACTACGGAAAGCTGCAATGCGCCAAGGGCTGCCATGACAGGCTGTATGACAACGAGAGCCTTATGCGGAGAATGGCGGCGGAGCAGAAAGACTGCCGCATTCCTTCCTCGCTCGTTCCCAAGTGCCCCGTATGCGGCGGGGAAATGGAGGTCAACATCCGCAAGGACGTGTACTTTGTGCAGGACAAGGCGTGGTATGCGGCGGAGGAGCGCTATGCGGATTTCTGCGGCAAAGCGCGCGGCAAAAGGACGGTGCTGTTGGAACTCGGCGTCGGGTACAACACGCCGACCCTCATCCGTTTCCCCTTTGAACGCATGACGTATGAAAACAAAGACGCGTTCCTCGTCCGCATGAACGTGCAATATCCCGAAGCCATCCCCGAAAACGCAAACAAGACGCTCTCCTTCGGCGAGGACATCGCCGAAATTTTCGGACAATACGGCAAAATATAATTGTGCGGCGCGCCACACGGCGCGCCGCACGATTCATCATCTATACTGCAAAAATCGTCACAACTTTACCACCCTTCCCTTCTTCCCTTTGCAAAAGTGCATTCCCGAGACGACGGCGTCCAGAAGCGGACAGGTAAGGAAGGAGTTCTCCTCCGCTCCTTCCAGCAGCGGGGAGACATTCAGCCGCTGCAACGCGGCACACCCATAGAAAGCCCCCTCCGTCATACGCAGAACGGAGGGCATATCGACCGACTGCAAGCAAGTACAACCACGGAATACCGCCTCACCGAATTCCTTCACGTCGGGCGGAACATCGCACTCCCGTAAAGAAGTACATTCGCGGAAGAGCGCTTCCTCCAACTTCGCCAGTCCCTGCGGGAGCCTGATCTGTTCGAGCGACGTACAACCGCGGAAAGCCGCCACGCCCAAAAAAGTAATGCTGTCCGGAAGGACAATATGCCTTAAAGATGTCATCCCCGCGAATGCACCGTCCTCTATGCGGAGCACGCCGTCCGGCACGGTCACCTCCTGCACCCGTTCATTGGCACGGAACATATTTTTCCCCAAGGAAAGCACGGGCAGCCCGGCAATTCGCGCGGGAAGTACGACGCACATCGAACTCCCGTAATACGCCGTGACGGAAACCCCGCCGGGGATCCTCACATAACGGAATTCATCGTATACTCCGCTCTCCGCCGCCGCACCCAGCCGCACGGCCTCCTTCGCAAGTTCAGGCACCGCGTCCGTGATATAAGCCGTGCGCGAACGGGAAAGGAACTTGCTCTTTTCCGTAAAAACCTTCCGAAAACTTTCATAGTTTCGTTCGTTTGCCTCAAAATAGCTGCAAAGCGGCCGACCGCCGATATGTACGCCTATGACACGGTCATCTGCATCCGCAAAACGTTCGGCTGCAAACTCCATCTCGGCTGCAACTGCCTCCGAACGCGCGGAGTTCTCACTGATATATACCAAAACGCCCGCGCAGTTGCCCTTCCGCATGACGTCAAGCACCTCTTTATCCCATTTTTTGCCGTATAATATAGAACGGTCATACCATAGACGCACGCCATGCTTTTTCAGTTCCACGATATCCGCGATCACAATGTCGGCGTCCCGATGGGAATAGCTGATGAACAGGAAGGGCTGATCGGTGATGTCTGCCTCCGGAAGATCGTCCTGCGCCCGTTCTTCCTCATCCGGAGCGGGGATCCCCTCCGCGACCGCTTCCAACGGAAGTTTGGGCGCCCGCGGACACGGCTTCCCTTCATACCCCACCAAAAAGAACGACGAGGGCGCCTCCCGACGCCCGAATAAGGTACGCAGCTCCTCTTTACACGGCTGCGAATCGCAGACGATCAGGCTTCCCAATCCCAAATCCGTCGCTTTCAGACACATATTCTCCAGGCAAGCCCCGAGGGAGATCCAATCGCTTTCCTGCGCCATGCTCCCTTCCGGCATAAACACTGCCACGAGCACGGGCGCATCGCGCACGATGCGCGCCGTCGCTCCCACCGTACTGCCTGCATCTCGTTCTTTCGCCGCCTGCGCTTCCAGAATGTCCGCTGTAACTTGCCTCTGCTCCTCCGTTGCGATCAAAAACCGCCACGGCTGACGATTTTTGGCGGACGGCGCCAGGCGTCCTGCGTCTATGATCTTGCGCAGCACGCTCCCGTCCACCTGTTTCTGCGTAAAATTTCGCACGCTGTGCCGCGCGCGCACGGCTTCGTCCAAGGTGAGCATATTCCGGACTCCTTACTTTCAATGCGTGAACTTGTCTGTCCGCATTCCGCCCAACGAGCGGTAGAACACAGGCAGGATTGCGGCAGCCGGTTTTGTTCAAATCGTGCGGCGCGCCACACGGCGCGCCGCACTTATCGCTTATTTCTCGTACACGCTCTCTTTGAGCACGGCGATATAGGGCAGATTGCGGTAGCGCTCCGCATAGTCCAGCCCGTAACCGACGATGAAGTAATCCCCCACCTCAAAACAGGTATAGTCCGCCCTGGACTCCACCACGCGTCGGGAGGGCTTGTCTAAAAGCGCCACCACCGTCACCGATTTTGCGCCCCGTTCCTTGAAAAAGTTGCGCAGGGTGATGAGCGTTCTGCCCGTATCCACGATGTCCTCCACGAGGATGACGTCCCGCCCCTCGACGGAGGAGAAGAGATGACGGGTGATCTTGGGTCTGCCCGCGGAGATGGTCTCGGCGCCGTAGGAACTCACCGCCATGAAGTCGGTCTCCAGATCGACCTGCGTCGCGCGGACGAGGTCGGTAAAAAACACGAAACTGCCCTTTAAGTTGCACACGGCAACGGGATCCTTACCGCGGAATTTCTCCGTCAGCCATTTGCCCGCCTCTTTCACCTTGGCGGCAAGTTCTTCCTCCGTGATGAGGATGCGTTCGCAATCGGGATGCACGATCTGTTCTCCTTCCTTGTTTTCTTTGGTATTTGTAAAAGGCGCGCGCGCAGGCGTGAAGAGATAGCCCGCACGCACGGTCTTTTCGGTGAGTTTTACGGCGTCGGAGATCTCCACGCCGCACACGGCGTACACGACGCCGTCCTTCGCCACGACGGGCAGGCGGTGTCCCGTCCGCGCGGGGATCTTTTTATCGGTGAGAAATTTTTTGAGCGGACGGGGACTGCCCTTGAAGGGCGTGAACACGTCCCCCTCCCTGCGCGTGCGGATGACGCAGCCCGCGGGGAAGGCGTCGAGATCGACGCGGAGCGCCCCGCGCCGCGTCCCCTCGCCCACCGTGAGCGAGAAGCCCGCCGTCACGAAGTCCCCCGTTCCGAATGCGAGCTCCGCGTCCTCCTCTTCCTCTGCGAGGAAAAAGACGGCGCTGCCCTGTTCGCGCACCGCGCACACGCCGCGCGGCAGCGTGACGCGCTTTCCGCTCTGCACCTTCTTTAACTTGCGAAGTTCCTCAAAATTCGCACCCGTATAGTCTTTTTTGAGCCCCAGCTCCCGCATCGCCTCCAGACAGGCGCGGAAAAAGAGCGGCTCGGGAAGGGAGAGCGGCACACGCAGCGCGTCCTCCTCCCGCAGGGTCTGCGCCCTTGCGAGCGCGGCGAGATACGCCTCGTCCGAGGCGGCGCGCTCTGCGAACGCGGCAAGGTGCTCCGCCGCGCCCGGCACCGCCGCCTCCAGCTCGGGCAGCACGCTGCGGCGCAGACGGTTGCGCGTGTAGCGCTCGTCCGCATTGCTCTCGTCCTCGCAAAAGGGCAGCGCGTTCTCCGCAATGTACGCGTCGATGACGGCGCGCGTCACCTTTAAAAGAGGGCGCGCGATGCCCCGCCGCGCGGGAAAGACGTTGAGCCCCGCAAGCGACGTTCCGCGCGCAAGACGGAAGAGAACGGTCTCGGCAAGGTCCCCCCTGTGGTGCGCCGTGGCGACGACGTCCACATCTCCCGCAAGCGCCTCCTCATAGCAGCGGTAACGCCAGTTCCTGCCCGCCTCCTCCACGCCCTCGCCCCGCTCCCGCGCGAGGCGCGCGACGTCGGCGCGAAAGACGCGCAGCGGGATGTTCCACGCCCCGCAAAGACGCTCCGTGAAGGCGAGATCGGCAAGCGAAGCCTCCCCGCGCAGCCCGTGTTCGCAGGTGAGCGCGGAGAGTGTGATGCCGAAGCGGTCGGCATTTTGATAAAAATAATGCAGAAGCGCCACCGAATCGCGCCCGCCCGAGAGCGCCACGCATACCCGCTTTCCGGAATATGGCTGCACGTCGAACAATTTCATCTCGGGAATAAGTATATCACACAATCGGGACAAAAGCAAGACGAATTCAAGCCTTCCCCTTCAGAAAAATAAAGCATCCCCCTTCGGAAAAATGCTCCTTCCCCGTACGGGGAGGAGCCGCAGCGGAAAAAGTTCACCCATAGAAAAAAATTTTTGCTTTTTTTCCCAAAAACGGTTGACAAACCGCACACCATCGTTTACAATAAATAGGCTATTCGCGGAACGCGGATACCATCATCGCGGGGTGGAGCAGCCAGGTAGCTCGTCGGGCTCATAACCCGAAGGTCGCAAGTTCGAATCTTGCCCCCGCAACCATTTATGGCGATGTAGCTTAGTTGGTTAGAGCGATCGGTTCATACCCGATAGGTCAGCGGTTCGACTCCACTCATCGCTACCAAAAAAACCGGCTTAACGCCGTTTTTTAATATATTCCGGCCCGTTGGTCAAGAGGTTAAGACACCACCCTTTCACGGTGGTATCATGGGTTCGATTCCCGTACGGGTCACCAAACAAGTTAAAGGCGAACCCGTTTCCATTAGGAGACGGCTTCGCCTTTATTGTATATTTCAGAACATAGAAAAGCGGCGGGGGCTTCGTATGAAGTCCCCGCCGCTGCCGTTGATCAAGGTTTATGAGTTTCTGCGCAACCTGATGATCTGATAAAATGATTTATATCCCGCAGCGCATTCAAGCGGCGGCCTCTTACCGTACTTTTTCACGGTCATCCGTATGGTTTCAATCGGATATTCTTACTTGCGATTTGGTTGTAAAGCGCGTTCTGCCTGCCACTTTTCAAACTCACGTTGATTTTCCTCGTCCGCCATATAGGCGCGGATCGCGGGCAGCAGAAACCGTGCGAGCGAGTCAAGCTCGCAGTTTGAAGTGCCTGTCGTTTTGTTTCTTCTCGTCATTCCCCGTTGTTATGTAATCTGCTCGATAGCTTTTCTCCTTGTATTCGGTTATTCAATTTTATTTGCCGCCGCGGTCGTTGCCGTTTGATTTGAACGACGGGGCGGAGCTCTTTGCGCGTGATTTATTTAAGAGAGCGTCGAACTCGTCGGGGTAGGCAGCGAGCATATCGCTTACCATTCCGAACGCTTGCTCTTTGCCTTTGGCACGGCGTTCTGCTTTCTGCAACTGCTCAAACAGATCGCTGCGGTCACGGTCGGCGATAGCTTTTGACTGCCGCAGGGCGGCGTTCTCCGTGCGGAGTAGAGCGATCTCCTCCTCGGCTTGCCGTTTTCGCTTCGGTGTGGGTTTGCTGCGCTCCGCTTTGATGCTCTGCACGATGCCGTCCAAATATTTCTGCGCTTGCTGATTTGTTTTCTCCGCCGTCTGTTCCGCACTTGCTACAATGCCGTCCGCATGGATTTGCGCAATTTTCACTTTGCGCTCCGCGTTATGGTCGGCTTCGGCAATGATGTCACTTGCTTGTCCGCGTGCCTGCTCGACGATCTTCTTCGCCTTGAACTCCGCCGTATCAAGGTGCTTTGCCTGGCTGCCTTCTTTGCCTCGTTGTAAGTTCCATTTCTTGCCCACGACAGAGTGAAATTCTGTCTGCAAGTTCTGTAACTCCTTTCGGTCGAAGAGAGTTTTCGCACATAATCTGCCGTCGGCTATCGGAATTAAATTCAAGTGCAGGTGCGGTGTGGTTTCATCTATGTGGACAACCGCCGAGATGATATTCTCCTCGCCGTACCTCTCCGCAAAGAAACGAGTGCAGTCTACAAAGAATTGTTGTTGCTCGCTCGGCGACAGCCTACTGAAAAACTCTCTGTCTGAACCCACAACGAAGGAACACATAAGTACGGCGTCCTTACGCACTTTTGTAGGCAAGTCGAGAGCTTCAATCTTGTCGTTGATAAACTGAGTGTACGACCGCTGCCGTTTTATAATGTTGTAGTTGTTCCGCGTGCGCGTGAAATCTATCTGCGGGTTGACCGCCTGATAGGTTTCGTCGCGCTCGTTTTCATTTTCGATGGGCGCAATGTCCGTCTTGTGATACTTCTCCATGTGACAAACTAAGTAGCTTATAATTTTACCTCCCGTAATTTTTTATTAAAGCACCCTGCAAGGGCGAACGGTACTTCGCTTGCGAAGTATAGTGAGCTATACTTCCCGAAACGAAGTGACAGAAAAATGACTTTTCTACTTCCCATTTCTTTTCAGAATAAGAGCTTTGATTTGCTGTAAGTCGTCGCTTTGTCATAACTATGTCTGGACGATTACGGCGGTCCGATTGCTGCTTGTCTATTCATAATTCACCTCCATGTTTGATTTATTTTTTTCTTTGCCCACGCCGAAGAGGTATGGGTGCGATAACTGAAAAAGGGCATAAAAAAGTCGCTGACACCTTTGAAGTAATCACCGACTTGTACCTTATTTAGCAACTTCAAATTGCTCTATGGTGGTCAACCATTCTGTTAAGTTGTTGTTTGATTTGTCCTTGCTTGCCTCTGTTTAAAAAATTGTACGCTAAAAAACCATCAAGGCACGTCCAAAAATGAGGCTTGAAACGGCTTTGCCTACAAAAAAATTATACGCTTAAAAAGTCTTTCATCGCGCATCTTTTTCGGGTGAAGGGGTAATCTACTAACCTTGAAAAAACGGTAACACAAAATAACCCCATCTTCGCCCAACGAAAAACTGACCTTAAACGAGGCTTTACATCTAAAAAAGCGTATGCTTATAAAGCCCCATTCTGGCTCATCTTTCAGACGGCTCGGGTTGGTTCCCGCCGCGCCTTCTTTTCGCGCGGCAACTTCGGAGCATACAACTCCACGGCGCAATCCTGTTATGCGCCCTCACTCCCGCAAGGGAGTACGCCATACCTAAAAATCAATGTACGACAAAAGAGTATAGACAGCTTTCCGCCTATACTCTTGCATTATATCATATTTTCTTCGCTTTGTCAATAGAATATAAACAAATGTTTGTATATTTTTATTATAATATTTTCTTTTAGACCCTTGACTGCAACTTAAAATTGCGGTATAATAGAAACAACTTTGAAAAAAGTGGACACGTCCAATAATTTCTATTAAAAGTGAGGCTGCTATGATTAAGCGTGATTTGTACTTAC
>CALVTL010000018.1 GCA_944362555.1 uncultured Clostridia bacterium | reverse complement strand
ATCCAGGTGCTCTCGCCCGAGGAGGCGGACCCTTCGTACAACGGCCGCGTCAACCTCATCGACGCGGAGTCGGAGGGATTGGAGGACGGGCGGAACATGAAGCTGCGCATCACGCGCAGCCTGCTCTCCGCCTATGAGGAGGCGCTGCGCGACATGATCGGCGATATCCGCTCCTTCGCCACCTCCCGCGGCGTCGATTTCATCACTGTTCAGACGGATAGACCCATCGAGCGGATGCTCTTTCAAGAATTATTAAAGACCGGGATCATACAATGACGTTATTACTGCCTTTGGGGCTGTTGGGCTTGCTGTCCATCACGGTATTGCTCATCATCTATATCCTGCGCCCCAACTACCAGCAAAAGCTCGTTCCCAGCACTTATGTGTGGAAATTGAGCCTGCGTTACCGAAAAAAGCGCGTGCCCATCAGCAAACTGCGCAATATCCTCATCCTTGTGTTTCAGCTCCTGCTGCTCTCCGCCATCTCCGTGATGATGGCGCGCCCCGCGCTCGCCGCCGCCGTGCAGACCTCGGACAACGAGACCGTCGTCATCATCGACGCCTCTGCCGACATGATGGCGGCGTCCGAAGCGGAGACGCGCTATGAACGCGCGCTGCGCCTGGCGACGGAGCGGGCAAACGTGACGCTCGCGGCGGCGAACGGCGTGTTCTCCGCCATCATCGCCGACGACGACGCGCACTTCGCCGTCTCCCGCCTCACGGCGGAGAATGCGGACGACCTCCCCTCCCGCCTCAATGAAGAGAAGCACCCCTGCGGCTACGGCGGCGCGGACATCGACGGCGCGGCAGAACTTGCACAGCAGATCTTGAACCTCAATCCCAAGGCGAAGGTGGTGCTCTACACCGCCACGACGTACACGCAGAGCGGCATCTTTGAAGTGGTGGACGTGGCGGGCGAGGACGACTGGAACGCCGCCATCCTCGGCGTGACGCCCGTATTGAGCGAGAGCAACACCTATTCCTTTACCGTGGAGGCGGGCTGCTACGGCCGCGCCAAGCCCATGACGGTGACGTGCGAACTGCTCGGCGTCAACGGCAATTCCGCCACGACCATCCGCGCGAGCAAGACGGAGTACTTCACCGACCTTGAACCGCAAAAGACCCTTGAATTTACCGCGTCCGACTTTGACGGCAGCGGCGAGGCGATCGTCTCCTTCCGCGAAATGTACGTCTATGTCGACGAGAACGATTCCCTCCCGCGCGACAACGACTTCAACGTCTACGGCGGCGAGCGGCAGACGCTGCGCGTGCAGTACGCGAGCAGCGAACCCAACAACTTCTTCTGGAGCATCCTCTACCGTCTGCGCTCCAACAAGCGGGAGGATTGGGACATCGTCATCACCGAAGTCTCCCCCGACGACGCCAAGACGGAAGGATATGACTTTTACATCTTCGAGCACTCCATGCCCTCCGTGCTCCCGACCGACGGGGTGGTGCTGCTCGCCGACCCCAACGCCGCGCCCTCGGGCAGCGGGCTGACGATCGGCAGCATCGCGCAGACCAACGGCAACTTCACCCTCTCGCTCGGGCAGTCCCACCCGATCACGCAGTACATGGACCCCTCGCGCATCCCCACCGTCACGCAATACCGCCGCATCACGTCCGCGGACGCCTATGCGGAACTGCTGTACTGCAACGGCGAGCCCATCCTGCTCGCGCGCAACGAGCCGACCGTGAAGGTCGTGGTGCTCGCGTTGAGCTTTGCGCAGACCGACTACAGCGTGACGCCCGATTTCCCCATCATGATGTATAATTTGTTCGACTATTATTTCCCCGCAACGCTCTCCGGACACTCCTTTGAGGTGGGCGAAACGGTGACCATCGACGCGCGCGGCGAGGACGTGAGCCTCGACGGCCCCTCCGGAAAGACGCAGCTTTCGGCGCTGCCCGCAGACTTTGTGGCGGCGATCCCGGGCGACTACACCGTGACGCAGACGGGCATGAACGGCACGCCCGTCGTGGAGCAGTTCTTCGTGCACATCCCCGCCGCCGAGAGCAACATCTTCTCGGTGGAAGACCGCCTGCCCGCGCTCAACACGAGCACCGCGCAGGGGGAAGCGACGGCGGAGCTCGCCATCTGGTTCGCCATCGCGGCGCTCGTCCTTCTGGTGACGGAATGGTTCCTGTACACGCGGGAAGGGCTTTGAGAAAGGAGGCACAATGAACGATTTTTCCATCACCTTTCAGCACCCCTGGCTGCTCCTTCTCATCATCCCCGCGCTGCTCTGCACCCTCATCCCCTTCTTCCTCATCCCGAAGAAGTTCCGCAGGACGCGCAACCGCGTCATCTCCGTCACGCTGCACTCCCTGGCAGCCGCCCTGTGCGTGACGCTCATCGCAGGCATCTCCTTTTTATATACCGTGCCCAACCGCGAGAACGAGCTCATGATCCTCGTCGACCTCTCGGACAGCGGCAATGAGCAGGCGGACGAGAAGGACGAATATGTGCAGACCGTCATCAACCTGTGCGGCGAGGGCTATAAGGTGGGCGTTGTGACGTTCGGGCTGGAGCCCGTGTACGCCGCACCCCTCACCTACGACCTGCGCGACGTGTACCGCCAGTATCTGAGCGCACCCGCGCCCGACACCTCCGCCACCGACATCGCCGCCGCCCTCGACTTTGCGGCGCAGCAGTTTGAAAATCCGCAGACCTCCAAGATCGTCCTTTTATCGGACGGGCTGGAGACGGACAGCGAGGCGCTCTCCGCCGCGGAACTCATTGCGGCGCGCGGCATCAAGATCGACACCGTATGTTTCCCCGACGAGGCGCACGGCGAAGTGCAGCTCACGGGGGTGACCCTCCCGCAGGACAAGGTGGTTTTAGGGCAGCAGGTCGATCTGCGGCTCACGGTGGAGAGCTCCGTCGAGGAGCCCGTCTCCGTCAGCGTCACCCTGTCCGACAAGGGCTTTCCGGACGAGGCGCTCTCCTTCACCCTGCAAAAGGGCGAACAGGTGCTCACCGTCCCCCACGTCTTTCAGTCGGCGGGGATGCACGATCTTTTGTTCAACCTGGAGAGCAGCACCGACTTTGTGACGCGCAACAACCTCTTTCAGGCGCACCTTGAGATCTCCGTCTTTGAGGATGTCCTCATTCTGGAGAACGTGGCGGGCGAGGCGGACTATCTCGAAGGCATCCTCTCCGAGAATTACACCGTCAACACCCTCAATATCCACACCGACGCCGATCTGCTGCCGCAGGATGCCAAGGAGCTGTGCGGCTACCAGCAGGTCATCCTCGTCAACATCTCCAACAAGGACTTGACGTCCGCCGCCATGCCGCAGGGCTTTGACGCCGCGCTCTATGAATATGTATACGACCTGGGCGGGAGTATGCTGACGGTGGGCGGCAGCAACGACGTCGACCAGAACAACAACCCCGTTCCCCACGCCTACAACCGCGCCGACCTTGCGGGATCTCTCTTGCAGGAGATGCTGCCCGTGCAGACCATCGATTACAGCCCGCCCGTCGCGGTGATGCTGGTCATCGATACGTCGGGCTCGATGAGCGGCGATCTGTTCCCCTCCGCCGTGGAGGGCGCGCGGGAGACGGTGGAGGCGCTCAGCGCGCGCGACTACTGCGGCGTGATGAGCTTTACGACGGACGCCTCGGAGGAGGTCTCCGTGCTCCCCCTCTCGCAGAAGCAGACCATCCTCGACACCCTCGACAGAATGGAGAACGGAACGTCGGGCTCGGGCGGCGGAACGGCGAGCGGCGGCACCGTGTTCTCGGGCGCCATCGACCGCGCGGGCAGAGCGCTCGCCGCGGTGGACGCGGACAGAAAGCACATCATCCTCATCACGGACGGCAACCCCTCCGACCACCTGGAGGCGACGAGCGAGAACGACGCCAACGCCTACGGAAAGTACATCGACTGGAACCTCGATCAGGGCATCACGATGTCCGTCATCACGCTGGGGCTGGGCAGCAGCTCGAGCAACTTCACCCAGATGGAAAAGACGGCGGAGCGCGGGAACGGCAAGCACTACAACTTTGAGTCGGACGAGCTGCACCTCGTCGGCGACATCATGAAGCAGGACCTTGCCGCCATCGCCCTTGCCGAGATGCAGGAGGGCATCGAATACTCCCCCACCATCGGCGACTACACCTCCGTGTTCGCGGGGATGAGCGCCTCCACGCAGTTCCCCGTCCTGAACGGCTACTACGGCGTGCGCGTCAAGGACGACGATTCCGTGACCGTCCCCCTCGAATACGGCTATGTGCCCATCTATGCGGCGTGGAAGTTCGGCGCGGGCACCGTCGGCAGCTTCATGTGCGATTTGAGCGGGCTCTGGTCGGCGGAATTCGTGCAGGACGACATCGGCAGGCAGCTTATAAAGAACATTGCGGAGAGCCTTGCCCCCCTGCAGCCGCCCGAACCCGACCGCGCGGACTTCACCGTCGAGCAGATCGACGACAACTACTCCACCCGCCTCAACATCTTTACCGACCTTGAAGAGGACGAGCAGGTGCGCGTGAGCGTCACGCCGCTCTCCGAGGAGGCGATGAACTACTACGCCTCGGGCGTGAACGTTACCGAGGTGGGGAACGGCGTCGGATTCGAGTTCTCCATCCTGTGCACGGGCGTATACGAGATCCTCATCGAAAAGGTGGACGCAAGCGGCAACGTACTTGCAGACATCACCCTCAAAAAGGATTTCTCCTATTCGGAGGAATACGACGCCATCCGCGAGGAGGACGAGGGCGCGCAGTTCCTTGCCGCACTCGCCGAACGCGGCGACGGCGCCGTCATCGAGGACGCCGTGCAGATCTTCTCCTCCTTCGAGGAGTTCATCCGCAAGACGTTCGACCCCGCACTCACCTTCCTCATCCTCATGATCGTGTGCATCCTTTTGGACATCGCCGTCAGAAAGTTCAAATTCAAGTGGCCGCACGAGCTCATCCGCGAGCGGAAGGAGCGCAGACTGCATGAAGAAGGAGGCAGCCATGACCGTTCATAAATTTCGTCCCGCACGGCTGCTCGTAAGCGTGCTGCTGTGCGCCCTGCTCGTGCTGCTCACGGCGTGCAAATCGGGGCTCCCCGCCCCCACCGGTCTCAACATCGACCAGATCTCCCTGGAACTTTCGTGGAACCCCGTGACGGGCGCAGACTTCTACACGGTGCGCATCGAGGGCGAGGGCGGCACGCGGGAGATGGATTCGGGCACCAACTCCTACGCCCTTGAAGGGCTGGACGCGGGCAATTACACCATCCGCGTCAAAGCCGCCACGGGCGCCAACAATCTGTACGGCGACTCCGCCTGGTCGCAGCCCGTCACCTTCACGCGGGAGGAGGAGAGCGGGCTCACCTTCCGCCAGATCGACGGCAACACCGCCTTTGAAGTTTCGGGTCCCGGCATCGCGCAGGGCGACATCGTCATCCCCGCCACCTACCGCGGACTGCCCGTCACCCGCATCGGCGACAAGGCGTTCCGCAATACCGTCACCGTGACCTCCGTCACCATCGGCTCCAACATCCTCGAGATCGGGGAACAGGCGTTTGCAGGGTGCTCGCTGCTCGCGCGCGTACAGCTCGCCGAAGGGCTGCGCTCCATCGGCGCGCAGGCGTTCCAGAGCTGCCGCGCCCTGAACACCGCCCTCACCCTGCCCGAGAGCCTCACCTCCATCGGCGCGCAGGCGTTTGAATACTGCCGCGCCCTCCCCGCCGTCACCTTCGGAAACAGCCTTACAGAGATCGGCGATTCCGCCTTCAACGGCTGTACGGCGCTCACCAAAGCCGCCCTGCCCGACAGCGTACAAACGCTCGGCGACGCCGCCTTCAAGGACTGCACGGCGCTCGCCGAAGTTACGCTCGGAACGGGGGTTGCGGCGCTCGGGACGGACGCCTTCCGCGGCTGCACCGCGCTGACGAAGCTCTCGCTCGGCGCGATAGAGTCCATCGGCGAAAATGCCTTTTATGGCTGCACGGCGCTCACCCAAGTCACGCTGCCCGAGGGCGTCACCTCCGTCGGAGCGCACGCATTTGAAGACTGCACGCAGCTTGCGAGCGCAGACCTTCCCGAGACGCTCACCTCCCTCGGCGAGGACGCCTTTGCAAAGACCGCCCTCTTTGCGGACGAGGCGGAGGGCGCCGACCGCTATCTGGACGGCTGGTTCCTCTCCCCGGGGAGCGAAACGGGCGTCACGCTCCAAGCGGGCACCGTCGGCATTGCGGACGGCGCGCTCGCGGGGTACGAAGGCTTCTCGCGCACGTTCACCCTTCCCGACAGCGTCCGCTTTGTCGGCGCGCGCGCCTTTGCAGAGAGCGCCATCACGAGCGTCGTGCTCGGCAGCGGCGTCGAGGTGCTCGGCGACGAGGCGTTCGACGGCTGCGAGCAGCTCTCCATCGTCATTCTGGGCGAGAACGCGGGCGGCGTGAGCGGCTCGCTGGGCGAGAGCTCGCTTGTAAGCATCGGGAGCTACGCCTTCCGCAACTGCAAGGCGCTCACCGACATCGACCTTCCCGACACGCTCACCCGCATCGGCACCTACGCATTCCGCAACAGCGGCATCTGGGAGGCGTCCGCACGCGAGGTGTTTGCCGACGACTGGCTGGTCGAATGCAAGGACAACGGCGCGAGCGGCGCGCTCTCCCTCTCCGGAACGGAGGTGCGCGGCATTGCCGACTACGCCCTCTACGGCTGCGACTTCATCTCGGCGGCACACCTGCCCGAGAGCGTCGCCTACATCGGCAGGAGCGCCTTCTATCAGTGCACCAACCTCTCCGCCGTCACCCTCCCCTCTACCCTTACAGAGATCCCCGATTACGCCTTTTACGGCTGCAAAAAGCTCACTTCCCTTGCAACGAGAACGGAGAACGACGAGGGCACGATGGTGAGTGCGGCGGGGCTGCCCGCTGCGCTCGGGCGCATCGGCAGGAGCGCCTTCTATCGCTGCCCGCTCGCCGCGCCCGACGCGACCGCCGAGAATGAGCTCCTCATCCCCGACACCGTTCAGACGATCGGCGACTACGCCTTTTATGGCTGCTACTCCTCCTCGACGGGTTCGGACGGCTCGGAAGTCTATGCGGGCATCACGTCCGTCGTCATCGGCGACGGCGTCACCGCAATCGGCGCCAACGCCTTCGCCAACATGGCGACGATGAAGAGCGTTATTCTGGGCGAGAACGTAAAAGAAGTGGGCGAGCGCGCCTTCTACCGCTGCGAGGCGCTCGAAGAAGTGTACTTTGGCGAGAACGTCAAAGAAGTGGGTGAACGCGCCTTCTACCGCTGCAGCTCGCTCAAAGCGGCGCGCCTTCCCGCAAGCCTTACCGCCCTCGGCGAATACGCCTTCTACCGCTGCGAGGCGCTCGAAGAAGTCACGCTCGGGAGCATTTCCGCCCTCGGCGACTACACCTTCTTCGGCTGCACGTCGCTCGCCGCGCTCGACCTTCCCGCAAGCCTTACCGCCATCGGGCGGCAGGCACTGCGCAACTGCTCGGCGCTCGGCACGCTGATCCTCACGAAGAACGTTCAGAGTGTGGGCGCGCACGCCCTCTACGGCTGCGACAGCCTCACCGTGTACACGGACGCAGATGCAGCCCCCGCGGGCTGGAACGCGCGCTGGAACTCCTCCTACCGCCCCGTCGTGTACGGCTGCACCTTCTCCGAAGAAGGCTATCTCATCTCCTTCCGCTATGCGGCGGGCGCCGTCGCCAACACGACGCTGACGACAAAGCTCACCGCCCCCGTGCGCGAGGGGTACACCTTCGGCGGATGGGCGGAGCGCGAGGGCGGCGAAGCCCTCTACGCGCTCGACGCCTTTGCCTCCGCCGCGGAGGGGAGCACCCTCTACGCCGTATGGAAGGCTGATTGACCAAACGATTTGTAAATATATAACCGCAGGAGAACTATATGAAAAAACGCTTGTTACTCGGTTTTCTCACCTTGCTGATGGCACTCGGCGTGCTCTTCGGCGTCGCCGCCTGCATGAAGGCGGTAAACGACCTCTCGCTCGACCGCAGCGACCAGCCGCAGACGACGTACGTTCTGGGCACCGAGCTGAACCTTTCCAAGGGCACCCTCATGGCAGACGGCACCGCCGTTCCCCTCAACGCCGACGGCGTGACGGTGACGGGGTACGACAAGAACACCCTCGGACAGCAGACGCTCACCGTGACGTTCGGCGGCAAGACGGTGCAGTACACCGTGACCGTCGTCCCCCGCTTCCGCACCGCGGAGGAGTACGTCTACTTTGTCGGCGAGGAATTTTCCGACGTGGACGTGCGCATCAACATCACGCGCGACGACGGCACCACCATCCCCGTCTCCTCCGCCTCCGAAGGGCTCACCGTGACGGGATTTTCCTCCGCCGAGCCCAAGGAGCTCACCCTCGCCGCCGTCTATGAAAAGGACGGCGAGCGCTATGAAGGCAGCTTTTCCGTGCGCGTCACCAAGCCTCAGGTGCGCTTTCAGGCGCCCCGCAAGACGGAGTACGGCAGCCACGAGACCCGCCTCGACATGACGGGCGCCTCCGTGCGGCTCACCGACCCCGACGGCGACACGGTGCGCAACGTCGCGCTCAACGCGCTCACGACGACGGGTTTTGCGCCCGACGCCGTGACGAAGGAGCACCCCGAGACGGTCACGCAGCACATTCAGGTGCTCTACCGCGGGCAGGAAGTCGGCACGTTCGATGTTACGGTCGCGTACAGCGCCGTCTCCCGCTTCCGCGACGCCGCCGCGGAACTCTCCAAGCTCGATTGGCACTGCTACCGCGCCCCGACGACGGAGAACCCCGGCATGGCGTACCCCGCAGACACGACCCAGGAACAAAAAGAGCTCGCCGTGGAGCAGCTCAACGCCTACCTCGGGATGAGCACGGAGAACGCGGCGTACATCACCCTCTCCGAGCTGGAGGCGGTGGCGCGCCTCGCCGTCACCTACGGCTACAATACATGGCGCGAGCAGATCGGCACGACCTTCAAAGAGGTCTTTACGGTGGATTCGATGGCAGGCATCACCTTCGTCTGCAACGCGAAGTCGAAGGCGAAGGCGGGCATCACCCTCCTCGAGGACGAGGACGAGATGGCGGAGCTTAAATCGCTCTCCACGCTTCTTGCCAACGGCACCCTCCTCAATAAGTGCGCCGAGACCGTGCTCTATACGGGCTTTGCGGACGGCAGCGAGGAGGAAGTCACCCTGACGGTCGCCGACCTCGCCTCCCTCATCCCCGACGCCTCCTACTTCACCGACGTGAAAGAAGTGCTCGAATGGGCGATCGACGCCTTTGAAAAGGGCACGGCGGCAGAGATGGACGCGGACGGCGCGTACGATCGCATCATGGAGATCAGCAACCGCAAGTATACCGCCGAGATCGACGGCGAGAAGGTGGAGCTCCTCATCGGCAACACCTCCATCCTCTCCATGATGAACGAGTGGCACGAAAAGGGCGACTTCTTCGATCCCCTCTACCGCCACTACTACAAGGAATACACTAAGGCGCAGGAGGCAGAAGATGCGGAGGCGGCGAACAGCGCCATGACGCACATCGACAACCTCTCCGCGCTCATGTTCCCGCAGCCGCTCGAAGCGCTGCGCCTCTCCTTCCTCAACGGACAGGATATGCAGACGCTCATGCAGCAGTATGCGGAGAACTACATGACCGTGGGCGCGAACGAACTGCTCGTCGAGAGCACACTCTTCATCTATCTCTATGAGCAGGCGATCGCCGAGAGCAGCGCGTTCCTCAACGCGCACGGCGACGACGAAGTGCTCATGACGCTCTACAACACCTACTTCGCCACCGTGCTCGTGCAGATGATGGCGGGCAGCTACGGCTATTGGGATCTGCGCGACGCCTCCGCCTTCGACGCCGACGTGCAGAAGGTGTGGGATCTCTACCTCGACGCATGGTACTTTGACGACACGGGCAAAGCCCCCGCAGGCTCCGAAGACTTCGACTTCGACGCCACCGTCAGGGAGATGTTCGAGGCGTTCTGCGCCCTTCTCCCCACACAGCAGTACTACTTCCTGCTCTCGATGAACTACCTCTACGGCAGCCTCCCCGAGTTCGCCCTCTATCCCGAAGACGGGTATCTCTATTCCCACTTTGCGACCTTCATCTATACCTACTACGGCGAACAGCTCGGCATCGACTTTGACGCGGAGGAGGAGAACACCGCGCGCGATCTGTTCTACGACCTCATGCTCGCCATCGAGTACTATGCGAACGGCGACACGGAGAACTTCTGCATCACGATGAAGGATGCGAAGGCGCTCTATACGGGCTGGACGGACGCAGACGCGAAGGAGAAGTTCGACAGCTACCTGAAAGAGGTCTACAACCGTTACACGGGCTATTTCGCCCGCTTTACCGAGAACGCGGAAGCGGGAGAGGACGAACCCGCCTGGAGCTATAAGGAAGCGCTCACCGACGATCAAAAAGCGGTGTTCGACGCGCTCAACGACGCCGTGGAAAACGCCTCGCTCGCGCAGTACTACATCGACGGCGTGATCGCCGACCTCGGCGGCGCCCTTCCCCTCTACGTTCCCTTCCTTGCCTCGTACGAGAAGGTGCGCGACTATGCCGCGCAGGCAAAGGCGCTGAACGAGGAAGCCTACTACTTCATGCCCTATATCAGCGAGGGCTCCGTCAAGAATCCGAGCTATCACTACGTCTATCAGATGGATGCGAAGTACGAGCTCTACTTCCTCCAACTCGGCATCGACAAGGCGGAGTACGAGGCGATGACGGGGCTGCGTGCCTTCCTGAAGGAGTACGAGGGCTACTTCTGGTACGTTGTCGAACTCATGATGAACACCAACCTCGGCAGCGGCTTCACCTTCGACGCCGCGACCGTGAGCGCCATGCTGACGGCATTCCGTGCGCTCACCCCCGCGGAACAGGCGTTCCTCTTGACGATCGACAACCTCGAAGGCCTCTCGCTCAACCTCTTCCACGGCGGATTGGCGCGCGCCGCCTCCTACCTCTTTGCCGAAAGCGAGACGGCGCAGGACCTCGTCTCCGCCCTCCTCAACGTGCAGATCGGCTACATCGGTTATCAGATCGCCACGGAAAGTGAGGATAAAGAAGAACTTCGGAGCGACATCCTCACCTCTTGGAAGAGCGCGCAGACGCTCTACGAACAGCTCAAGAGCGAGGACGCGCAGGCGGGCACGGACGCGCAGGCGGACGAGAGCACGGGCGAAGGCGAGAGCACGGGCGAAGGCTCGGGCGAGGACGAGGGCGAGGCGATCACCCCCGCTCCCGCACAGTCGGCATGGGAGGCGTTCAACGCCTACTTCGGCGAGATGTACGAGGCTTATGCGCAGATCTGCGCCGACCTCGCCACCCCCGCTGCATAACTCTGGAAACGCATCATGAATAACGATAAGCTCCTCTCTGCCCTCGCGCAGACATTCCGCCGCTATCCCGCCATTGAGCGCGCCGTGCTGTTCGGCTCCCGCGCGCGCGGCGAGCACAGCGAACAGAGCGATTACGACGTTGCCGTCTACGGCGCACTGACTTCTGCCGAAAAGATCGCGCTGCGGCTCTTTTGCACGGAGGAACTTCCGACCCTGCATAAAATCGATCTCATCTTTATGGACGAACGGCTCTCTGCGCCGCTCAGACAAAGCATCCAAAGGGAGGGCATTCCGTTTTATGACAAAGACGCAGAATAAAAATGCCAACTTTGCACAGGCGGTCAAACGCCTGAACGAGGCGAATATCGCCTATCGGCGCGATCCGAAAAACGATCTCTATCAGGATGCGCTCATCAAACGCTTTGAGTTCACCTTCGAGCTCGGATGGAAATCGCTGCGGGAATTTCTGTTTTCGCAAGGGTATCAACCCGAGCTCCCCTCTCCGAAGGGCGTATTTGCGTTCGCCTATCGGGAAGGGATCTTACAGGACGAGGCGCTCTGGCTGGATATGCTGGGCAGCCGAAATCTCACCTCGCACGACTACGGACGCGAGCTCTCCGAAGAGATCGCCGAAAAAATCAGCAGCCGCTTTGCAAAGGCGCTCTCCGAACTCAACAAGTACATTTCAGACCATCTGAAATAGCGCAAAAACACCATCGACGTTGCCGATGGTGTTTTTGCGCAAAGAGAGGTATCATAACAAAAACCCATGAAAAACGCATTGTTTTTCATGGGTTTTTGTCTTGCAGCCTTTTCGTCTGCAATCATGGAGCTTCTGGCCGGACTTGAACCGGCGACCTATTGATTACGAAGCGCCAAAGATTTTTGAAGGGAACCATATATTGTGTTCGATATTAAAATTCAATCTATATTTTGCGTCAAAGCATTGCTTAAAAATTTTTGACACTTCACAGACATTCTTTTTGTTCATCGTATTAACCATGATGATCTGACGGCTTCGGAATCTTTCTCGTCTTTAATTTGGCGGGAAAGATTTTTTCCTTATATTACACTCAATATGAAAAGAAACGCAACAATGCACATCCTGAAGTCCTGAAAAAAGGGAGCTTATTGCTCCCCCTTCGGTTCTGTTTCTTGAATATTTGCTCTTTCCATTCTTGCTTTCTTCTGCCAATTTGAATGGATCCCATCAATGTGCTCTGATAGGCTGTCTTTTATGTTCGCCCACATGGGATCTAAAATAAAATCAATACCTTCACGTCTCGCTAATTTCGCAGCAGGAACAAAGTCGCTATCTCCTGAAATTAGAATAATTTGATCTACCTGTTTTTTATAAGCCAACGACGAAATATCGATGCCGATTTTCATATCTACACCTTTTTGAGACATCGACAGCGTGAAATCGTTTTCCTGTACATCTTCCAAACTGATCGAACCATCGAATAGTTTACGAACCACTGCCGGCTTTAAGACGTATTCTGTCGAAACATCTGAAAGAACACCTAATCTGACTGCAAACTTCCGCGCCCTTTTTAATTCTTGCAAAAAAATTTCAGTCCAATTATATGTATCGGTTTTCCTTAAGTTTACATTTTTTCTTGTATAAGGATGAAAAGCCTGTCCTCCTGAAGGTGGACAATCGTAATAAAATACTCGATACAGCTCCGAATTTTGCGCCTTTATATGTGCGTGACAATATGCCTGCAATTCTTTTGCCCTTTCCTCTGCCGTCTTCTTACCCCATAAAAAAGCTGCTCTCTTTCTATAAAACCCACCATCAACCAAAATTGCAGTTTTCATCATTCGTTACCCTCCCTAAAAAAATAAGCTCTTGGGTTCAGGAACTCCCGTATAGTGGGGACCTTACTATCAAGAGCTACTAAGCGATATGCAGCCATTGATTGACTACACATATATATTATATGAAATTCTCCCATTTGTCAATCACACAAATGCAAAATTTTTTTGCATTTTCAAAAAAATCCCCGTTTACGGGGATTTTTGAGCGCTCGAACCCGGCGGCACGTCCCCGCTTTTGGGGATATAGTGGCCGCCGGAACGTCGCGGGGCTTTATCCGCGGCATCCATCCTCCCCCTCCGCTCTGATTGCCTCGTGGCGCAGTGGTCGCTGCGGGCGCGCATCATTCGTCTATCCGCTTGCGCGGGCTTGCCCGCGCGTTGCTATCAATACAAGCCGCCGGAAGGCGGCTTCCGCCTTTTTGCCCTTTCTGGCCGAGGACGGGCGCGGCGCGCCGTCCTATATTTACAGAAATCTTATTCAAATATTATAGTGTCCATTTCGGAATAGCCTCACTGTCCATTTTTGCGCAATCGGCATCCATTCATGGCGCCCGCGAAGTACTCACCTATGAGCACCATCCAGGGCAACAGAAAAGCACCCCCGCAAGGGGATGCTCCGTGTTCTTTTACTGAACGTCTATAAGCGCGGTCACCCGCGCTTCATCTTTTTATGCGATTCGCCTGCAAGTTCCGTTCATCACTGCTTCCCGTCCTTTGGATAGCAGTCGCACATTCGCCCGTTCGGAAGGAAGCCCGTGTCCGAACACTTCATGCAGCGATGATGGACGACAAGATCCTCCGGGGTCAGATTCATTGCATCCAGCCGCTCCATCATCATACGTCGCGCGGCATCATGCTCCCGCCGCAGTTCCGCCAATGCGGGAAGTCCGTGCGCATCCGCCTTTGCGATCTCAATATCCAGCTTTCGCATCTTCTTCTCCGCCTCGCGGTATGCGAAATCTGCGCGCGCCCGCGCATTCATCTGTTCGGCACGTCGCTGCGCCTCGTCACGCAGCAAGGCATAATATCTCTCCCGCGCTGCCCGCACGTCTGCGTCCTTCACATCAGCATTCTTCCCCTTTGCACGCCGAACGAGCTCCGCACGCTTTTCACGCAGGAGCTTTTCATTCACGCGATAGGTCGCCAGCTCGGACAAATTCTTTGCCCGCCCGAAGCGGAAAGCAAGCCGCGCGGCATACAACGTTCCCATACACTTTCCGACCGTTGTGGCAGACATGGAAAGGCGGCGTGCGATATGGCGGTCGGAACCACGGAACCCTGCCCCGTTGCTTTTGTTCCTGCAGAAGGAGTTCAGGTAGGAAAGAACAAAGATCTCGTTCTTTGTAAGGTACTTCTCCTCGCCGTTCACGAGGAACGTGGCGTGATACATCCAATCTTCAACGCACAGGAACGTCTCGTCGCCCGCATCGCCCGTGAATTTATATTCATGGACCTTGTCCGTGCGCTCGACGAAATTATTCTCCAACGCGGTCCGGATGGAGCGCGCGACGGACGATTTTGAAAGGCGGTAGCGCTTTTCGAGCTCGCGGTATGTAAAATCACACGGCTTATCCGCACCGGAATAGCTGTAGATCGCCGCGCAGACGAGAAGCTGCGCGCCGCCCATCTTCCGCTCACGGGCGCCGCTCCGGACGCGCTTCCCCATGATGGCATAGGGAATGCGGACAAAGCCGCCGTGCGACCCTCCAGAACGATTGTATTTGATTGCAGATGCTGCCGCGTGATACATAGCCGTTCCCTTCCTTTTGTTGATTTCCATCCCCGAAAACGGGGATTTCGCCCGGGCGGATCCGCGCCCTCGAAGATCTCTTCATCCCCGAAAACGGGGATCTCACGACGTCGTTTTCCCGTCAAAAAAGATGACTTTCTCTGTCGGCTCATAGCCGGAGGAATACGCGCGCAGATACCCCTGCTCCACCAGGCGCCTGACGTGATAGGCGACGCTCTGGCGGTCGATGCCCAATTTTTTGGCGATCTCGGGAAAGCTGACACGCTTCACTGCGCGGTCCTTCCCGACGACCTCTGCCAGGATGCGCAGGCGCAGGTCGTCCCGCTCGGTCAGTTGGTTGAGATCGATCGCACGCACACACACTGCGCCTTCCTCCTTTCCCCCATTGCGGGGATTTTTGAGCGCTCGAACCCGGCGCCCCGTCCCCGAAATCGGGGATTTCACGACGTCATTTTCCCGAAACGCCGTCCCCGAAATCGGGGATCCCGAAAAAAATCAAATTTGAGCCGACAAAATTTTTTTGGACGCTACGCGCCAAAAAATTTTGTATAAAAGCGGTATCTGCACTTGCAAAGCACCGCACTCTTCCGCGCCGTTCTCGCTGTCTGCCTGCCCCGAGGGGGCGGTTTCACCAACCCCCATCGGGGCAGGCATCCACCTTCGCCCGCTCGCGGAAAAATCTGTTAAACAACATCTGCAGCACCGTCTGCGCTCTCCGCGCCTTGCTGCGGCATTTCCTGCCGTTTTCCGTCCTCTGTGCCGTCCTGCAGCTCTTGCGTCTCCTGCGGCGCTTCCTGCGGCAATTCGTCCTCCTCATCGCCGACGTCGCCTTCCTCCTCGCCATACAGCGCGCGGCCCATTCGTTCGATCTGTGCCCGTTGGCGCGCATAGTCCTGCTGCACCTCCAAGCCGATCTCCTCGCCGATGAGCTCCGCAGCCGTATTATACTTGCGGCGGAACAGCCCCAGGAAACGCCAGCTGCGCGGCACCAACGCCCCGCGCTTTAATTGTAACGCATACGCCTCCCGCGCGTGCTCGATCTCCTTTCGCAGCGCAAACAGAGAATACTCCGCCCTGTACTGCTCGAGGAGATTTTTCGAGACGATCTCCCGCATTTCTTTGGAGATGATCTCGGCATTCTCATTCAGACGCCCGAAAAGTTCATAATACTTTTCATTGAGCCCGCCAATGTCCTCGGTCATTTCTGCTCCCCCTTTGGTTTTGCCGATGATGTCTTGTCATTGCGGTAGCCCTTCGGCTGCGACGTGTTGTAAAACTCCGCGTCCGCGCCCGCCGCGCGCTGCCCTTTTTCAAAAACGGCAGCATTTTGAAGTCCTTCCCCTCGGGCGGCAGAAATTCACCGAAATAGGAATAGCTGTTGAACGCATGGAAGATATTCCCGTCGTTTTCGTAGTCCCTTTCCGTGAACCCCTCGCCCGTGGAGAGATAATTTTCCACCGCGCCCCAATTTTCAAAGGTGCGGCATCTGAACGTGGTATGCACGATCCGCTCGTTCTCGTCCCGCTCGTGTACCATCTCCCGCACTTCGATGAAGTTGCGGCAGATCTCGCGGATATTCGCGTCGATCAGAGCGGGCCGCTGCACGTCCATCCAGAAGTCAACGGCATAGTGCCTGTGCATCTCATAGAACCGTGAGACCCAATCGGGGAAATTCCCGCTCCTGCGGCTGTTGAAATAGCGCTGCGCCTCCCCCAGGAACACCGCACTATGCGGCGGGATGAACTGCGTTTCCATGCTCTCGTTCGGAAGCCCCAGATAGTAGCCGTTCACGAAGTAAGGCTCGAACCACTTTTCATAGCCGACTTTGAACTTCACCTGGAAATTTGCAAAGATGGGCGGCTTTTCGGGAACGGAGAGCCGCGTGCCGCGGGCGGCGTTCTCGGCTGTGATGCGCGCCTGCGCACGGCGCAGCCTGTACACCCCCTCGCGGCAGTACACCTGCTGCAGAAAGCAGGTGGCAAGTGACGATTTCCCGCTCCCCGGCGCGCCGAAGATGATGGTGATCATGCCTCCGCGTGCTCCGCAAAATATGCCGTTATGCCCTCGATGCAGCCATTGCCCTCCGCCGCATACGGGCAGCCATACTCCGAAATGCGCTCCGCGTCGGCATCATCGGCACAATACACGCACTTTTTGCAGGTATCTGCCCCGCCTTCGCGGATGAGATAATCGATGGCACGCTTTTCCGCCTCGCTCATGCCACACCTCCTATCCAATCGAACATCCGGGAAGGGAAAAGAAACTCGTTGAGAAAAAAGATCGCTGCAACGGCAAGCATCCCCAAAAGAAAGGCGAAGAACGCCGTTCCGACGTCGCGCAGGAACTTCTTGAACCAGCTCCTTTTCTCCCGCTTTTCTGGCGCGGGAGCGCACGTTCTCTGCGCACGCAAGCCGTATTTCCTGCCCGCCTGCGTCACCATGGAGCGCACGCCTTTGAGGTCCATCTCACGCACCGCAACATAGTGGATGAAACAGTCCCGCCCGCAGATGACCGCGTGCCGCAGATACATATCCGCCTTGCGCAGCCCGTCGCGCACCTTCCCGAACGACGTCATGCCGCCCAGCTCCTTCTTCCGCTGCCCGAACGCCAACAACTCGCCCGTTTGGGCGTCATACACGCAATGGACGACGTTGCGCCGCGTTGCACATTCTTTCATCTCTCCCACCTCTTTTTCGGCTTTCACCGTGATTTTCCTGTATCGGGACGGGGCTTTTCCGCCCCTGTTCCCTTGCAAACCCCCTTTTCGGGAAGTTTTTCCGAAACCTATTGACTTTTCCCCGGAAATCGCTTATAATGATAGTGACCTTAGAGTCAGGTGCGTTTCCGGAACGCGCCACCCCGGAGCCTGCTTAACCGCCGCTCCGGTTTTTTATTGCAAACCGTTTGACTTTACCGAGCATTTCGTTTATAATGGCTTTGCCAATAAGGCAGGTGCGTTCCGGAACCACCAACCCGCGTCAACCGCAAGGGGGCGCGGTCTTTTTTATTTCTTGAGCGGCGCAGCGGGCTTTTTGGCGGGCTTTTTGGCAGGCACGCGCTTCAAAACCTTACTGTCACGGTAATGTTTGAACGCATGATCCCCGATCTCGAACGTTCCGCCCCCGTCCGCTCTGACGACCAGACGCCGCACCTTCGTTTTTCCGTCGTCATAGCCTTTCGCCGGTCCGTATTTCTCGCCGATGATCGTGTATTTCACACCCGATTGATTGACGAGCACGTCCCCCACCTTGTCCGTCGTGGGCTTGACGCTCCTTTCAAGCGCCGTCATCGGGCGTTTGGACGCGGGCTTTTTGGCAGGCTTCTTGGCGGCGGGCGGCTTGCCCGTCACCACGGGGCGCTTCTTATCCAACGCCTCCCGCTTCTTGCGCTCCCGCTCCTGGCGGCGCATCTCGCTGCGGATCTTCGCCTCCGTCGTCTTGTCCGAAATGAACCTGTCGTCCTTTTCATAGCGGCGCCTTTCGGCAATGCGCGTCACCATGAGTTTCTCGTCCGTCACAAGCAGCGCGTCTTTGTATGCACGGTTATGACGCAGCTTTCCGTCCTTCCCGCGCCGGAACATCGGCCCGTTGGAGATCCACACCGTCCCCGCGGGCTGCGTCGTCGTCCCTTCGTTCACCCGCCATCCGTCCGGGAGATGCTTATACACCCGGACCTCGCTTGCCTTGTCCTTTCCTGCCCTGTACTTCATATTTTTTCTCCTTATCCGCCCGCGGGCGCGGACGCCGCTGCGGGCAATTTATACAAAAGCAAAACATACCGCTTTTTGTCGTTCGGAATATGGTCCACGCCCTTCTTGCAGATGGAGAGCTGCCCGTACAAAAAGTCGTACACCAGCACGCTCCATCCGTGCGGCAGCGCCGCGACGTCCTTTTCCGTCACTTCATGCAGCAACACACTGATGGGCTTCATCGGTCTTTCCTCCAGAGCCATTCCACGCCGTCGATGATCTCCATCCGGTTGGCGGCAGAGAAGTTCACGATCTTGTTCTCTCCGTTCCCGTCCCGCCCGCACGCCGAAACGCTGTACCGCGACTTGCTCGTCCGCTCGATGATGACGATCCCCGTCACCACGGGCGTGCGCGGCAGCGGGACCCGCACCGTATAGCTCTTGAACTCCGAATAACAGTAGGAGGATTCCTCGCGGACCTCCGCCTTGCGCGTGTCCGTCTCCGGCACCTCAAACCGCAGAAACGCAGCGCCCCGCTCGCCCATGTCGAAGCGGCGGAACCCGAACACCGATAAACTCGGAACTTGCATCGCACCACCTCACACAAGCGCAGCGCTCGCAAGCATCAGAGCGCGCACGGCTTTCTCCCTGTCGCAGAGAATGATCTCGCTGCCGTCCACCCGCATATCGAACGCCGCAAGCACCGCCTCGGCAAGCTCGTTATGCGCCCGCGCCTCCTGCAGCCCCTGCGCCCGCACGCTGCTCACCGTCTTTTCCGCTCCGCGGAATGCGCAAAAGCGCTCGTATTCCTCTTCGCTCATCATGATCGTTCTTACCATAGTCCTCTCTCCTTGTTTTATTTTCAGCGCCGAAGCGCCGTTTTCCCTTCCTCTCCGCAGCCCGCAGGCAAGCCCGCGGGCGTTTTGGAGAGAGATGCCGATGGGAAGGTCATGCCCTTCCGCCCGTCCGTCGCGGGCGCCATCGGCGCGTCTCCTTTGTACTATGCCCGGCATACTACCATGCAGGCATAGCCAAAAGGAGGAACGTATGCCCGAATGCGGGGTCGTGCCCCCGAAATCGGGATGTTATCGGTCGTCTGTTGTGATGGCGTTCACCGCCGCGCCGAGCCGCGCGTCGTATTTCCCCATCTGCTCGTGCTGCTCCGCAAGTACGGGCAGCACCACCACGGAAAGCCGCTCCAGATAGTCCCTGATCGCCTCGATGGCCTGACTGAACCGCTCCTCGCCCGTAAACTTTCGCTCCACCGCAAACGGCTCGTTCGCCGCATGGAGCATGGCGCTGCGATATTGCATCGTCATCTCCAGTCCGCTCTCGCGGTTGCGGAAGGTCACCCACACGTCCAGATCCCGCCATCCGAAATTGCCAGACATCTCGAAGTACGTCCCATTGTACGACCAATACCGGTTGTTCCGCGAAAACTGTCTCATGAGCTGCTTCCGCATCCCCTCTTTCTGCTTTTCCGTCATTTCTTTCGCCTCCCTTGACTTTCACCGCGATTTTGTGGTATAATGATTTGCTTTCATCATCATAATCCCAACAAAGCACAATGAATTATTTGTGTTCCTGAAGTATAACACAACTTTTTCATTGTGTCAAGGGTTTTCGGAGTTTTTTATGAAAAATCGAATAGCCGAACTTCGTAAAGCTCGAAAAATGACACAACCGCAACTTGCGAAAAAGGTTGGCATTCTATATCAGGCGCTGCAAGTCTACGAATACGGAAAGCAAATTCCATCCGTGGATACCGCTATCCGGATTGCCCGCGCGCTCGACACGACCGTGGAGGAATTATTCCTGATCGATGAGGAATAGTTCTTCGACCGAGATTTTCAACACTTTTGCAATTTTCACTGCCATAAATACATTAGGGACTTGCACTCCATACTCATAGCGTTGGTATGCCGATTCTGCAATTCCGATCGTATCGGCGACTTGCTTTTGCGTGAGCCGTAATCTTTCACGGTTCTCCCGCAGGGTGTTCTTTTGTTCCATCTCTCTCACCTCTCCCCGCTTTGGGGGATCTCGCCCGGGCGGATCCGCGCGCTGCGAGATCTGTTCATCCCCGTTTTCGGGGATTTTTTCATGCTCAAGCCCGGAACGTCGTCCCCGAAATCGGGGAACTCTTGTTTTTTCCGAATTTCTATTGACAAAATCCCCGGCTTCGGGTATAATGATAACAGAAAGGTTAGTGACTCCCGTTTCGGTTGCAGTCGCGTGGCTATGTACGAATTTAGTTTCGGGTCGCCGCCTTTCTTTTTTTATTTCTTTCCCTTGCGAAGCCGCTCGATCAAATCCCACACCATTGTCTTGTCTTCTTTTGAAAGCCCTAATCCATCGAGGCGCTTTCCGTATGATTTCGACTTTGCATTTGTTAGTTTAGGTCGTACAAAGGCTTGTTTGCTGTCTTGTGGATTCGGATTTTTCTTTAACGGGATGTTGTTGACTCCCTTTGTTCTTTTTCCGTGGGTTATTCCAATACTCTGAAAGTCGTTTCCGATTTTTCCACAAACATAATGCAAATGACCTTTCGCTTCCTTTGTGTTTAACTTCCTCATCTCGTCCATGTTTTTAATTGGACGACTTCTTTTCTTCCTTTCCATCGTTGTCCTCTCCCCGAAATCGGGGAACTCTTGTTTTTTCCGAATTTCTATTGACAAAATCCCAGACTTCGGGTATAATGATAGTGACCCCGAAAGGGCGACCCGCTCGGCGGGATAGTGATTGCACGGATCGGCTTGTTCGGTCCGTGTTTTTATTTCAGCGGCGGTCTTCCTTTCATCTTTCGGACTTTATTTCGATTCTTTCGCTGTCGCGGTTCATCTCCCGCAAAACAATCTATCGAAATTTGAATAATGTCGCGCATAGAAAAATTTTTCGATTGTTCATTCGGAATAAACTTTCTGTTATATCGAATCGGCTTCTTTTCATTATCTCTTGTATGCACATACGGCCGATATTTCGATACTTTCTCGTCCTGTAAAGGGATCCCGCGTGGACTGCCCTTTGTCGTCTTGACAACGGCAAGATCTTTTCCATGCTGGGCTACCACAACTGCCTTGCGATAATTTCCTTTCCCCTCATAACCCGGCTTTCGATAAGTGCTTTGTCCTTCAAAGTACTCATCGCGCGTCTGAACCGTCCGCCCAACATCCGGCTGCTTCGTTCTTTTCCCTTTCCCCGCCGAAGTCGGCGGTTTTTTCTTCTTTTCCATCGTTGTCCTTTTCGGCGTTCCCCCGCCCGCGCATGGCGGGCGGGACGCCTTCTTTGCTACTTCTTCATATCAACGCGCAGCTTTTTCACCTTCCCCGTCCTGCCCGCCTCCGCAAGCGCCGCATTGACCGCTGCGAGCGTCTCGGGCGTCTTGGGGAAATACTGCCGCCGCTCCGTCTTTTCAAACGAGCCCCTGCCGGAGCGGGAGGCGGAATGCGTCACGGAGACGGCGTTCTGCGTCATCTCGATGCAGGTCGCCCCGCGGAACGTCGCGCCCGTGACCGCCACTTTGGTCCCCTTTTGCGAAGATACCTTTGTCACCTGCTTTGCGGGGACCCGCTGCACGCTGCGCTGCGATGCCGCCGCAGGCTTTTTTGCCGACGCCTTGCGCGACGACGTCGCCGCGCTCCGCGTCTGCACCGCTGCCTTCTTTTGCCTCACTTTGCACTTACTTGCCATAGCGTTGCTCCTTATTCGTTCACAGATTCTGTGAAAGTGATCGAATCCTGGTCCAGATGAATGCTCTGCACGTCCTGCTGCCCATCGATAGCGGAGAAAACAATGTCCGTCCAACCCTCGATCCTTTGATAATCCGTAACGATCCAGCATTTCACCGTCCAAAGAGTCTGGTTCGCATAGATCCCGTCATCCGGATCAAAATATTCTGCCAACTTATCTGTAGAAAGGTCCTTGAAATACGTTTTTCTTTGTACAAGTTCCCCCGTTGCAAAGCTCGTGCCTTCCACCCAAAAGTTATACTCATCAAACATACGACGATCAAAGTACAGCGTCTTTCCTTCCGCATCTTCGATACTGTCACAGTGGTATTCAGTAGAAGATCCCGCGCCATAATCAATCCTGTTCGTGAAGTATGGCTTTTCGGGATAGGCCTCGTCGTCATTGAAGAAGCTTACTTTCTTCACCATGGTGTCCTCTGTTGCGATCGTATATGTTTCCGAAAAAGTACAATCGATCGAGATCATACCGCCGTTGGAGGTGTCATCGTTCGCAATATCCACGGAAATGTTGGATTTGGTTATATGCTCCATGGCTGAAGGTCCCATATTCAGTGCAAGATCGCCGATTTTCACGGCATAACTCAAAATGCTCTGCAGATAATCAATGGTGCAGGTCGCCGTCTTGGAAGGGTCGGCGACGGAGGCAGCCGTCAGAACGATCTGCTCGCCGAACGCCTGCTTGCAGACGACGGTCGCCTCGCGGCTGTTTTCCGCGTCCGCCGTCACCGTCACATAGTCCGTCACCGTCTTGCCCTGCGCCCAGGATGCCGAAGCATCTGCAAAAGCAAGACTCCATGTTACGTTTTTGTTGATTGCCGTCTCGGGCAGGACGGTCGCCGTGACGGTGACGCCATCTGCCGCCGTGGTGCTCTGCGCCGTGGGCACGGCATAGACCATCGAAGCGGGCATCTCGTAAGACATGCCGCTCTCCAGCTCGTTCCCCTCGCCGTCCGTGACGCCGGAACCTTCTTCGGGAACGACCTGCTCCGTCTGTTCGCCCTTGAAGTAGTCCCAATTCCTGAACCCTTCCGACTTCACACCGACGAAGATCCCGCCCGCGATGACGCCCAGAAGGATGATGACAAGCAGGATGCACACCACCGTTTGCAGCGCGCTCCCCTTTTTCTTCCTGTTGTAGTTGCCATAATAGTTCGACATATCCGAATCTCCTTTTTTCTCTTAAATTTCTTCCGTTCCTTCCGCAGGTCCTGCGGGCTGCTGCTCTTCTTCCGGCACTTCCTCGTCGGGCTGCTCCTCGGCGGGATCCTCCGCGCCGGCCATCGTCACATGATCGGGATCGAGCTCCACGTCCTCCACGGGCACACCGACCGCGAAGCCGAAGCACAGCTCCTTCTCGCCCATCGTGATGACAAGGCGGAAAAGATCTCCCGAAGTGTCCGCCTCGTCCGGGATCGACGCCTCACTGCCGAGCGCGGCGGAGACGATCGCCTGTAAACTCTCGTAATCCACCGTAAACCCGTTCGCCGTCTTTTGGATGGTGAACCCCTTCGTCATATCGGTGCCCGTGAGATCCGCCCAGGTGTAGGGCTCCTCGCCCACCGTGAAGGCAAAGTCGCTCCCGGCGTTCGCCTCGATGCGGTACTCGTACTCCGCGGTGCCCGTCAAGGACTGCACGCGCACTTCGTCCCCGGGATAGAGCGCGAGCCCTTCCGCGTCCTCCGTGTACATCTCGTCCCCAATCATGACGACCGCCGTGGGGACCTTTCCCCCGAAGCCGTCCGTCACGAGATAGGCGATGCCCAGCCCCGCCACTGCCAGGATGCCGAGCAGCAGAACGGCGAGGATCACGATGCCCGCCGTCCGCCATGCGCGCGCGGAGCGCTCCTTCTGCGCCTGCCGCTCCAGCTCCGCCTGCCGCTGTCTGGCGGCTGCGGAAGGCTGCCGGCGCGTCGTATTCTTCTTTGCTGCCATGTCTTACTCCTTTGCGCCCGCCCTGCCGCGTGCGGCAGAGCGGCGCGCCCGTTTAGAATCTGATGCTCGTCTCGGGGATGTCGATGGTGAACTGCGTCTGTCCGATGTCTGCGAACTTCACCTGATAGACCTTGCTGCCGCCCGATACGTTCTCCTTGCTTGCGACGTCGATCTTGATATTCAGCATGACGTCGTTCGCGTGCGATGCGAGATAGCTCTTGTAGGCGCTGTACTCGACCGTCGTCACCGACTGCCCGTTCAGACCGAGGATGTCGTCCGCCGAGAAAGCGGAAAGCGTCGCCTTGTTCCCCGAAAGGGAGGAATTGAGCGTCTGATAGCTTCCTGCCGTCTTGGTGACGCCCGCCTCTGCAAGCGCCGCCACATACGATTCCGTGAACGCATAGGAAACGGTGACGGTGTTCGCACCACTTGCGATGGTGTACACGTCGGAATATGCCGCCGTCGCCGAACCGCTGCCGTTATACGCGGCCAGGTCGGAGACCGTCGTAGACTGCGGGAAGCCCACCGTCACCGACGTGGACGAACCGAGCGTCCAACTCTCATTGCGGCTGCTTGTCCCGTCCGAGAACGAGAGCGATGCCGTGACGTCGCTGTAACGCTGCACATAATCCACCGCGCAGGTGTCTTTGATGTCCGACCGCCCGCGGATGGACGCCGTGACGACCGCCTTGGTACCGAACGGCGCCTTGCAAGTGACCGTTGCCGTGCGCGCGCCGTCCGAGGAGGGCGTCACCGTCACATAGTCCGTCACCGTTCCCTGCGACCCGCTCCCCCAGCTCACCGCCGAACCGCTCCATGCGATCGTCCAATCCACAAGCACATCCGCCGTGGAGGGATTGACGTTCGCCGTGAGCTGCTGCGTCGTCTGACCGTCCCGCGTTTCCACGGTGGTCGAGGTGATCTGCATGAGATCGCTCCCGCCCGAAGGCGTAACGAGCATATTCTCGCCGAAGTCCACTTTGTCCTTTGTTCCGAAATGGACGCCCGCCCAGATGCCGACGCCGACGACGGCTGCCATTCCGACCGCGGCTGCTGCCGCAAACCATCTTTTTGCTCCTGTTTTCATAAACTGTTCTCCGAATCCATATTTTTTCTGCCCGCTTTACGCGGCCCGCGTCGTGCCTGACTTCCCGCTCTTTTCCCCCGTCACCTCCTTAAAGCATCGTCATTGTCTTGCAGCTCAAATAGAAGTCCAAAGAAATGCCTACAAGATACTCTTTGAGATAGAAAGTGATGGCCGACGCATCCAGCTCCGTCAAGAATGCCTTGTAGTTTCCGTTCGGGAAGAGCGTGGAATAATCCTCGCTGCCGTCCGAATAAGCGACAAACACATTCCCGCCAAATCCATAGGAATCCAGATCGGGGGCAAGGTATTCGAGGATGCGGCTGTCCGTCACAACGATGGTGTTATAATCGTTCGGATCGAAGTCGTCAAAGATGTTATATTCTCCGTTGAGATATGCATCGCCGTCAATGTCGATGACCTGATAATCGCCACATTCATTGTCAAGAATGGAAGTGACAAATCCAACGGTATTCATGCCCGTTATATCGTTCAGAACGATGGTACTATCCGTGGAAATGACAATCCCGTCATCCGAAGTGTTTGCCATGTCCTCATACGTCATCTCACCAATGAAGCAAGCCTTTACGGCTCCTCCGGAATAGTCAGTTTCCAACTCCTGCGCCGCAGTCGTGGAAATGTTTGCATAGAAGAGGTTCGCATCCGGATATTCTTCATAAATGTTTTGTGGAAGATTGGTATATATCGTGTCATAGTGGTCGTAAATGATGCTGACGTCGACTTCTCCATTTACCATAGGTTCCCAGAAGTCCGGACCTTTAATAGCCCCGGTCGTTGCAGGAGAGTATGTCCTCACGTCTCCCGCATTCGACTGCATTTCGGAAATGAGCGCAGAAACGTCGCTGACATACTGCTCATCCTCGACGTCTTGCAGATAGAACACGCCGACTATTTTCTCCGAAAGCTCTCCGCTCGGCGTGGGCTCCGGTTCGGGTTCGGGTTCCGGTTCTGCCGTCACGGTATGCGGATCGATCCCGGAGATAATATCGATCGGCGACATGACCACCGGCAGGACTGTCAGATCGTCGTCCTTGTTGAATGTCAGTTCGATGATCTCAAAATCCAGGAACACCGTCTCCCGCGCCATGTAGGTCGATTGCTCGTCCAGAGTTCCGGAACCCCATGACCCCGGATTCCACCACTCTGCATCCGTGACGACCGTTGCCTGTGCTGCGTAATAATCCGTCACGGCAAATCGGAACAAATAGACGGCATCTTTTTTGTGCTTATCGTAGTAGTCTTTGAACGTCTTATAATCCAGCTCATGGACGAGAAGTTTCTCTGCGTTGGCGTCGTCCGTCCCGGAAAAGTCCTCCGCCGTCACTCGCTTGATCGGATCCACCGTCTCGTTCCACGCGCCCCAATCAAACTGCTTTCCGAACGACCAGAACTCTTTCCAACCAAGAACAAACTTGTCCCATCCGCTTGCCGCATCATTAAACGTCAACAGATCGAACGGCTCATCGGCATAAAACGTATGCTCCTGCGTTCCGTATGTACGCCCTTCGTCCACGTCGTCGGTGAACAGATAATCCGCATATCCGTGAGCGGATGCCCATGACAACATATCTGCCGAAGAGATCTTTGCATTGAGGATCGTGCTTTCGTCACTTCCGAACACCCATCCGGGCGGCGTATCATCCTTCGTGATCGCCACTCCCCCGACGTCATTCACTTCCCCCGTATTTTCATTGATCCTGTAACCATATCCCCAGCCCCAATCCGACGCGGGCATCCCACCTCCGACGCTCCCGCCGTAAGTATCATAAACAGCGAACCGATCCGTGATCCCCTCCTTTACCCCTATCCATTTTTTGAAGGCGGATTCAAACTCGCTGTTGTTCGTCACAAGAATGGGCGAGGTCCTGCGTTCATCCCAGGCACACTTCACACCCCAGAGCTCTCCGTATTTGACGACCGTCTCCTCGGGGATCGCAAAATACACGCTGTTCACTTGGTTGTAGTGGTTCGCCCCGTTCTGGTTGATGCTGTCCGACCGCCAATAGGTCTGACCGACGTCCAGATCTACCACCGTGAGCCGCTCCTCGTGGATCGAGAGCGTCGTATCTTCTCCGTCCGGCCCGCACCCCTCCGCGTAACCCGTGCAGGTATATGTCCGCGCAACGCTTTCATCCTCGGAATGATCGAGCTCCGTACCGTTTGCTCCCAAAAACCACAACTGGATGCCCGCGACGTCGTAGCGCCGCACGCCGTCATGTGCCTTGGCATACGCCTGCGCCCGCCGAAGGGCTGCATCACCGTCCGCAAGACGGAACTTGTAAAAACGGTGATTGTCCGTCCGGTCCAGAACGGTCAGCGGCACGTTCTCATATTTGGCAGGCTCACCCGCCGCGTCGTATTCCACCGCCATATTCACCACGTTGGCGCCCGCGCGCGTGCTCACCTCCCGCTCCGTGGGGTTGTAGACGTAAAAATAAATGCCGAAATAGTTCTCCGTAATAAAGCTGCTCTCCGAATAGCCGTACTCCATAAAGCCGACGTCATCCAGGAGAAAGTGCCGCCCGTTCTTGTCGGCGGGATAGTCGGAGATGTCAACGTCCTTCAGATCCTCCTCGATGGAGGAACGGTCGTAGGCGGTGAACTCCGCGGCAAACGCGGGCAGGAGCGTGCTCGCCCCCGCCCCCACCGCAATGAGCAAGGCGAAAAAAATGCAAAGAACAGCCAGGAGAGCACGCTCCGCGCCCCTCTTGGCTGTTCTTTTCGTGAAGTTATGAGAGAAAAACGTCATAACCCGCCCCTATTACTAAATTTTTACGAAAACAATTTCTTGCACAGTTCCTCAAACGACTCACGAACAGGGATCCCGAGCCGGGTCTTCCCGTTCGAAGCTCTGTCAATTTGAATATAAGTTGTGGCATCAATCTCGATCAAAGAAATGATCTGATCGACGGCTATCAGATGCGGAAGGTCATTCCGTCCCTTTCTGCTGATTTGGTGAACGAGAATAAACTTCTTTTCCATTCCTCTCCCCTCACACGGATATGCTTTTACGAGGCTGCAAGCCCATTACCCTTCCAATGCCAAATCTTTGTACGCCCTGCAAAGTTTTTCCGAGAAACTTTGCAGGGCTTTTTTATCCTCCCCGTCGTGCGGGATCTTCCCCTCTTTCATGTTGGAGAGCAGGCACGCGACCGATTCCAACGCAACAGCGACCAAGCGGAAATCGAACTGCTTGTTTGTTCGCTCGCCCGACATGATCATTTTTACTCTCTCCATCTCTTCCTCCTCCCATCACTCCCGCAGGGCATTTTGATGATTCATCATAATGATTACCATCAGGTATCGCATTTGCGATTTTTGTTATATTATAATATCGCAGACGCGATTTGTCAAGAAAAAAAATCACATTTGCGATATAATTTTTTTACAAGGGGGTATTTCAACCTTGATAGTAGCTGAAATTTTAAAAAGTTTAAGAGTTGAGGCAGATTTAACGCAAAGCCAATTAGCTCAAAAATTAGGAATCGGTCAGTCTACAATCGTTGGCTATGAACGCGGAGACCGCGAACCGACAGCGTCTAATTTGATGAAATATGCTTCTTATTTCAATGTCTCAATGGATTTTCTTACCGGACGCACCGACGACTTTGGCTCATTCATTGAGCAATCTACTGATACCCTTCACCTCTCCCCCGAAGAGCGCAAGCTGGTGGAGGATTACAGAGGGCTTGCAAAACCATTGAAAGACCTTGTGCAGACCGTCATCAAGACGATGCAGGAAGGCACACAAAACGCCGACTTCAAAAACGGTTCGTAATGCCCGCCATCTATTCCTCCCCGGATCGCCGCGCACCCGAAAGAGAGCATGAAAAAACGGAGCGCATTTTTGCGCTCCGCCCACGGATCAATGATTCAGATCTCCTGCACTCCTTTTACGATGGGGTCGTTCGGGAAATGTTTTAAGTTCCCCGTCACCAATGTGGCATTGCAATACTTTGCTACTTCGTAAAACTTTCTGTCGCTCTCGTCCGTAAACGGGACCTCCGACGCATCGGGCGTAACGATCAGACTGTGCGACCGCAGGTATGATAATAACGACTCGACCACCTCGGGATCAAACCCGAACTTCGGCCGAAAGAGAACTACCCGATATTCCCACAAGATCCGTTCATCGACGCAAAGCGTATCATCCCCGTTCATCACCCGATCGAGCAGACGCGCCGGCTTCCCGTTCGGAGACATCAGTCCGGAAACAAGGATGTTGGTATCAAGCACGACGAGCATACTATACCCCTTTCCTTGCAGCATTGATCTCCGCGTCGATCTCATCCATGGACATCCCCTCCGGGAAGTTCATCTGTGCCTGCTTTCTCAATGCATCGACCGCCTGGCGCGCCCTCATCTGACGGACCGCATCCAACGTCGCCTCAAAATTCTCCTCGGAAATGGAGATCATGAGCGCCGCAGGCTTTCCGTTGTCCGTGATGACAGCCGAGCCATTCTGATTCACGCTCGTTATGACGTTCTTGGTGTTGTTGCTCAACTCACGAATTCCATAAAAATTCATTTGCCTTTACCTCCTACATATAGTATATCCTATTGTTATACGATTGTCAATACAATTTTTGAAAATCACGGACAGGAGAACCGCAGCCGATTTTTAATATCTAAAAATCGGCTGAAAATTTGTTCGTGTTTTATAGTACAATTTTCCGTGAGGGAAGTTTCCCGAAAGGAGAATTGTATGTCGGAACAAGAGATGTTGCAAGCCCTGCGCTCCATCATCGTGCAGGCAACCCAACTCTATCAAGCGATCGCCCGCGCGCCTGCGCTGACGTTTGCACCCGGATCCGCGTCCGCACCTGCGCACGCGAATTCTGAAGTAAAAAAAATGCGTCCTTCCGGGAAGAAGGCGCGGACGGCGTGATCGACTTCGTCGCCGAGCTGGCACGGCGGAACACGGCAGAGCGCCTTCCCGCCTGGCCGGAACGGGGAGAAAGACGCGGCAATGCTTTGACCACTCCAGAGGAGGAGCGGCAAATGCTGATACAATTAAAGGGTGTTTCCGTAAACTCAACCCCTCGTTCGGACGGTCGCTATCAAGGATATGCGATCCTGAACGGCGAGAAACGCTACTTCTACGGAAGAACGAAAAAAGAAGTAGAGGACAAAATCATATTCTGTTTGAAGGAGGACGAACGACAAAAGAAAAAGGTCAATAAAAAAGAAAAATGCTCTCCGAGCTTCAGAGAGTATGAGGAAAATTGGATCAAGTTATATAAAGAGCCGAATCTGAAGCCGACTTCGCTCAACACGATGCGGATCACATTGGAACCCGCCATGAAAACATTCGGCGACAGACGGATCTCATCCATCACGTCTGATGAACTGCAAATCTTACTTTTAGAGATCGGCGCACCCCGCATGAGAGAGCTCTGCATGGGAACGCTGCGGCAAATATTCAAAAAAGCAATGATGCAGCAGATCATCAAGCAGAATCCCTGCGATCTGATCGAGATCAAAAAACATAAGACCGCAAAACGCAAAGCTCTGACAGCGGAAGAAGAACAACAGTTTCTGGAAGAAGGACGAAAAACGGAGTACGATCTGCTCTACCGAACGATGCTTGCAACGGGTATGCGGATCGGCGAGGCCCTTGCGCTGGCTCCAACAGATGTGGACACAAAGGAAAATATGATCCATGTCACCAAAAATGTTGTTTTCATTGACGGAAAGCGGATAGAACAGGACACGCCAAAGTCGGAAGCCGGAAATCGTGATTTGCCTATCCCCCATGCTCTGGCAATGGAATTAAAGGAATCAGGCAAGGAAACGATCTTTCCGTTCTCGTATAATTCCGTGTCCCTTGCGATCCGCCGAATCGCACACCGAACAGGCATCAAGGTATCTTCGCATATTCTGCGCCATACGTTTGCTACCCGTCTGGAAGAAGCCGGGATCCCGCCGAAAATCAAACAGTATCTGCTCGGGCACTCTACTTTGGAAATGACGGAAAACGTCTATACCGACGTGCAACAAAGCTATGTAAAACGGCTTTCCGATGCGATCCGCGAGATTTTTTCTCCGAAAACCCCTTGATTTGACACTTTTTTTGACACTGAATTTATTAAAACTGTGCTCCAAAACAAAAACAAAAAGCCTATATCTTGTACCATCTCATCGTTCAAACACAAGATATAGGCTTTATGGAGCTTCTGGCCGGACTTGAACCGGCGACCTATTGATTACGAATCAATCGCTCTACCGACTGAGCCACAGAAGCATGGCGTCCGTATCACGGACACGCTCATACATTATAAAAAAATCTGCGCAAAAAAGCAAGCGATTTTGCCCGTATTTTCATATTTTTTTCTTGGCGGGGACAAAGAGTTTCATGCGGCGGGGCAGGAGCTCGATCTCGATATTGCCGCGCATCCCCTCCTCACCGTCCAGATCCCACACAAGGTCGCCCTCCGTCCTGATGGAGAAGGCGCTGCCGCGGAGCAGGGTGATGCGCCTCTTCCACAGCCGCCCGTGGAAGAGAAAGAGCATGATGAGGGAGAAATACGCCCCCATGCGCGCAAAGAACCCGGGGTGCTCCTTCTGACGGATGACCGCCATCTCGATCTGTCCGTCCGCCATGCTGCCCCGCCCGTTGATGGGCATCCCCGCAACGGAGCGCCCGTTCATCGTGAGCACGAGCACGACGTGGGAAATGAGCGGCTCCTCTCCGCCCGTAACGCTTAAAGGAAAGACGCGGAACTTCATCTCGTGCCGCAGCACTTCGACGGCATAGGCGAAAATGCCCAGCCGCTTTTTCAAGGAGGAGGACGTGGTGTACGTCGCGCGGGTGAACGCGCCCGCCGCCACGTTGTACATGGCATAGCGCGTGCCGTTGATGCGCATGACGTCGAGGCGAGCTTCATGCCCCGCAAGGATCACCTTGAGCGCGCCCTTGACGCTGCGCGGGATGCCGAGGGAACGCGCCACGTCGTTGGTCGTTCCGCCCGGGAGATAGCCGAGCTGCACGTCCCGCTCGCCGATGCCCTGTAAAACGCGGTTGAAGGTACCGTCTCCCCCCGAAAAGAGGATGACGTCGTACATTCCCGCGCCGTCGCGCGCGTGCGCGGTCATGTCCTCCCCGCTCTCGGTGGCGACGATGTCAACATGGTCGAAATGCGCCCGCAGCGTCCTTTCGATATAACCGATGCGTTTGGCGACCTTTCCCTTGCCGCTCCTCGGATGATATAAAAAGAGGCAGTTCACGCCATTATTATACGCGATTTTTCACGCGTTGGCAAGTGTTTTCGGAATGCTGTAAGGGAAGGCGGCGACGGAGGATGTCGCCCGCGGCAAGCGGAACGGGGCAGTCGAAGGTGTAGTGCTCCTGCACGCGCTTGGCGTCGGCGGCAGGATCTCCCTCCCCGTCGCGCATCCCGCGCACGACGAGGCGCGTTCCGAACGCCGCCCCCGCGGAGAGCACTTCAAGCTCCTCCCCTTCGTAAAAACGGTTGCGCATCTCCAGCGTGACGCGCCCCGCCTTCCACCCCGCAACGACCCCGATAAACGCACACGTCCCCCCCTCTTGCGAGCCGTCCGCCAGAACGGTGTCGTGATTTTCGCCGAGGGCGTACGCCGTCGTGTAGGCGCGGTGATCGATGCAGCAGAGCTCGTCGGAGAGCGCCTGCGTCCACCCGCCGTCCAGGATGCGGCGGTAGGCGTTGACGACGGTGGCGAGGTAGTATTCGCTCTTCATCCGCCCCTCGATCTTGAAGGAGCTGACGCCCGCCTCTTCCAGCTCCGCAAGGTGGGCGCAGAGGTTGAGGTCGCGGCTGTTCATAACGTATGTGCCTTTTTCGTCCCCCACTACGTCGCACCAGCCCTCCTGCCCGAGGCTTTGGATGCGGTAGGCGCGGCGGCACGCCTGCACGCACGCGCCGCGGTTGGCGGGTCTGCCGTCGAGGTAGTCTGAAAGGTAGCACCTGCCGCTGTACGAAATGCACATCGCCCCGTGCACGAAGCACTCGAGCTCGAGCGCGGGACAGGCGGCGTGGATGTCCGCCATTTCCCGGACGGAGAGTTCGCGGGCGAGCACGACGCGGCCTGCCCCGAGGGCATGGTAGGCACGGGCACCCTCCGCATTGGTTACGTTCGCCTGCGTGGAGATGTGCACGGGCAGGCGGGGCGCGGTGCGGCGGGCGAGGGCGAGCGTGCCGAGGTCGGAGACGAGCACGGCGTCCGCCCCCATCTCCTGCAAAGCAGGGAAGTACGCCCCGAGGGCGGGAAGGTCGGCGTTCCGCGCGAAGATATTGACGGCGACGTACACCTTTTTGCCCCGTTCGTGCGCGTAGGCGATGCCCTCCGCAAGTTCTTCGTCGGAAAAATTATCGGCGAAGGCGCGCAGGGAGAACGCCTTCCCGCCCGCATATACGGCGTCCGCGCCGAAATGGAAGGCGCATTTTAATTTTTTGAGATTGCCCGCAGGGGCGAGAAGTTCGGGTCTCATTGGTCCTCCGAGGCGGTCTTTCCCGCCACCATGTCCGCGATGCGCCGCGCGATCGACTGCGCATCGGCGCCGTCCGTCGTCACCTTCGACCCGCCCGTCTCCGCCTCATACAGCGGAGCATAGGCAAGGGAGCGCGCAACGACGTCTTCCGTGCGCCTGCCCGCAAGAATATCCCGCGCGAGGCGGGTACGGAGCGCCGCCTCCGATGCGGTGAGCGTAAACAGATGAAAGGAGTGCGGCTCCGTGATGCGGGACAGCAGATCGTCGATGACGGAACGCGCGGGCATCACCCAGCAAAACAGGACGTTCTCCACGGCGGAACAGCGCAGAAAACTGTTTAACAGGTATGCCGCATTGTCGAGGACGAGCGCCTTCGTCTCCTCCGTCACCGTGAACGGTTCAAGATCCCAGCACCAATCGCCGTCCAGAAAGGCGCAGGGCGCGAGCATTTTTTTGAGTTCGTGCGAGACGGCGCTCTTTCCGACGCCCATCGTGCCACGAAGAAAGATGAGCTGCTTCATGGTCTCTCCTTTTTGTGCGCGACGGCGAGCCCCTTCCCGACGGGCAGCACCTGCGCCGCAAAGTCGGCGTCCGATAAAAGCGCCTGCAAAAATTCCCCGATGTGCTGCGCGAGCATTTTCCGCTTTTTGGGAACGCCGTCCGGAAAGAGCAGCACGTCGTCCGCGCACAGCACGCCGCCTGCGCGCAGCAGACGCTTGCAGTCGGGCAGAAAGCGGCGGTACTGCACCTTGGCGCAGTCGAGGAAGATGAGGTCGTACGTCCCCGAAAGACGGGGCAGAATGTCCGCCGCGTCCCCTTCCAGCAATTCCGCGCGCGCGGAAACGCCGAACGCGGCAAAATTTTCCCGCGCGGAAGAGATGCGCGCACTATCCCGCTCGATGGCGGTGACGTGCTCCGCGCCCGCCAGAAGCAGCGCGAGGGCGGTGAGCCCCCGCCCCGTCCCCACTTCCAGCACGCGCTTTGCACCGATGCGCGCCGCCTCATTGAGCAAAACGGCGAGGACATCGTCGCTCGCCGTAGGATCGCGTTCCTGCATTGCCGCCGCCCGCAGCGCGGCGAGTTGTTGTGTTTGGTCGTTCATGGTATCAACTGCAAAAACAGCGCATAAAGCTGCGCCGCGTCAAGCCCTTCCACAAGAAAGGAAGGTTTTGCCCCGGGGTGCGGCGCGCAGAGCGGCGTCCCCGCAAGGCAGGCGCGCGACAGGGGCGTATCTTTGAGAAAGAGTTGCCCGTCCTCGATGGTCCCGAGATAGTGCTCCCGGAAATAGACGAGCCACTCCCCCATCATGGAACGGAGCCGCACCTCCGATACGCCCTCGACGAGGGCAAGCGCAACACTTTTCGGCGTTCCCATGGTTCTCTCCCCGTCCCGCATTGCGCGGGACTTTATTTACGTCATCCCGCGTCGCAAGAAAAACTGCCTGTTTGCAGGAGCATTTCTCCTCGCGTCGGGCGGAATGACAGAGAGCAGACCCTGCTAAAATTACTCGCGCAAGGAAGGTTTCCTTCCGCCAGCGCCCCACATTTGCGCATACCTGCGCTTTCGCGGAAAAAGGAGCCGATGGGAGCTATAATTGTTGCGAAATCCCATCGGCGGGTGAGCGCGTATGTTCTGCCGACAGCCACGGTGTGGCTTCGGCATACGCGCGAACTGAGGTTTTTGCCATCGGTA
>CALVTL010000017.1 GCA_944362555.1 uncultured Clostridia bacterium | reverse complement strand
CGGCACGTTCGCAGGCTGGCAGGTGACAAATGACAACACGGGGGAAACCTTCCTGCTCCCCGCAGGCGCAACGTTCCCCCTCGAAAGTGAAACGCAATACACCCTCACCCCCGTTTGGGCATAAACGTTAGAAACAATTCACCCTCTCAACAGTTGCACGGAATAGTATGATTCACCCCCCACAAAAACGCCGGACCTTCCCGCGGGAAGGTCCGATTTTTCGGCGGCTGCCATTCCGCAGCCGCCGGGTGACGATATGGAACAAAGGACGTTGGTGCCGATCAATACTCTCATCGGAAAAACCCTCGTCCCGGATGAGTTGTCAAGTATCAAAATTTATAAGGTCAGTGATATATTTTTGGATTTTTGTCAGAATGCGGCGATAATTGTTATGGATTTTTGTCAAAAATATAGCGTTAATATATTGTATTTTTGTCAAATCTATGTTATAATGCAGATATGGAGGAAGTGAAATGTTAAAGAGAAAGATCGAACGAGAGATCGGGCATTGGTTTGACAACAGTAAAAAGGCACTCATTCTCTATGGTGCGAGGCAGGTCGGAAAGACGTTTATCATTCGTTCCGTGCTGGAAGAGCGCGGAGAGGCTTATGCCGAGTTCAATCTGATCCGGGATAAGGGCGTATTGGAGATTTTGCGCGGGTTCACATCGGTGGACGATCTCATTCTGAAACTTTCCCTTCTTTCCGAAAAGCCGTTGATCCCGTACAAGTCCTTTTTGTTTTTTGATGAGATCCAGGAATTTCCCGAAATTGTGACCGCCATCAAATTTTTGGTAGAGGACGGGCGCTTCCGCTATATCCTGAGCGGTTCCCTTCTCGGAGTAGAGATCAAAAATATCAGGTCGGCGCCTGTCGGATATTTGCAATCGCTGACCATGTATCCGCTGGATTTTGAGGAATTTCTGCAGCTGTTCCATGTGGATGAAAAGATCATGGCGGACTTGAAGTCGTGTTATATGAACAGACAGCCCGTGGATCGGGTGATCCATGACCGTTTCAACCAGATTTTTAATCTGTATCTGATCATTGGCGGAATGCCCGCCGCGGTCGACGTGTATCAGCGGACAAATAATATTGACGACGTCATCGTGGAGCATCGGTCGATCATCGAGCAGTATAAACAGGATTTTACAAAGTACGAGGCCGAACAAAAGCGGCTGTTCCTTACCCGTATCTACGACATGATCCCTGCCGAACTCAATGAAAAGAATAAGCGGTTCAATGTTTCCGATGTGGAGAAGGGCGCCCGTTACGATCGCATGAGGGACGACTTTTTATGGCTGACCGCTGCCGGCGTTGCCATCGCAAGCTATAATGTGACAGAGCCCATGCTGCCGCTTTCTCTCAACGAAAAGGCTTCGCTGTTCAAACTTTTCTTATCGGACGTAGGACTGCTCACTACCATGTACGGGAAAGCGACAAAGTTACGGATCGTAAACGGAGAGGCGGGGATCAATAAAGGCGGCATTTTTGAAAATGTTATTGCCCAGGAGCTGTTTGCGCATGGATATGAAACGTATTACTATATCGGCAAAAAATTCGGCGAGTTGGATTTCGTGGTCGAACATGACGGGAAAGTTCTTCCCATCGAAGTGAAGAGCGGAAAAGATTATACGCGCCATTCTGCACTCGACAACGTAATTGGGGTGGCTGAATACGGCATTCCGGAGGCATTCGTTTTTTCTTCCGCAAACGTCTCCGTGGACGGAAATATTGTGTATTATCCGATCTACATGGCAATGTTTCTGAACGAAGAAGTTCCGGGGGATGCCGTCCTTCCGCTGTCCAAGTTCGCGTTTTGAAGGATGTGTGCAGCGATCTGAAACCGTTCTATGACAACAGATACAAATTGACCCGGCGTTTTACGACGCCGGGCTTTTTTAGGATCACAGGGCGCACTCTTAAAACTCTCTGTTAAAAAATGGTAAAACCGCAAAAAGTTGGGAAAAAATGTGAAAGATAATATGTTATGATAATGTCAAACGAAAGCGGATGAGATGTTATCATGACGAAAGAGAGGGTAGAGGAGATCGTAAAAAGGTATCCGTTCGTCATAAAAGCAATTAAAGAAGGAAAGGAAGCGGCGGAATTTCAGGTCAGTAAGCGGAACCTCCAAATCAAAATAACAGAAGAGGACAAGGCGATATGCGAGATCTTCGAGGATATCCGCGGAAGGGAACGGGATTCGGATGTCCTTCGTATGATCAACGGATTGCGGAAAGGGCGGACGGATACGGCGATCATGCAGGATGTGCATTGGCGGAAGAATGCTTATTATGACCGCAAGAGCAAGCTCATTGACAAGATATATGAGTGCTGCATTTGCCGCGGATATTTGGATTATGAAGAGATCATGAACAGGGAGATCGCATGAGATGGAAGCGGAAGAAATTTTTGTTTACCTCGCAGAGCTTTTGCTGTTATATTTGGAAGAGTTAAAGGATTCAAAAGGGGCAGGTGAAAATAGTTTTCAATACGGAGAACAAACGGCATACACGGAGTGCTTGGAGATCATCCGGGCATGGAAAGGAGCAGAAAAATTGGGCTGGATTTCGATATTGAAAAGAAATATCCGCTATAGAATAATAAAAGAGCCCCCGAAAGGGAGCTCTTTTATGGAATGGGACAAGTCACTTGAAACGATGCGGTTGTTAAGCACGCATAACAGTTCAACTGAGTCCTGTTTGGTGACCCCTTTGAGGTGAAAGGCGAACGATTCAGTTCCTCAAACGTTACCGTCTTGCTCTGGCCCTTGTAATTGTATGTAATGACAAAATGGTCGTCATATAAGTAAATACTGTTTACAAAGCCGTCAATCAGCCGCTGCTTGCCTTCCTGTGTGGAGATGTCTATCTTGCGGAAGTTATGGAGCGCAAACAATATCTGTTCCTTAGAGAGCACCGGGTTACGCATCTGCGCCTCGAAAAGCTCAATTTCAAGGTTTCGCTTGCGCTCTTCCAACTCGTCCAGCGCCTTCTTCGTCGAGGAAGAGTAAATCCCCTGCGCGATCGCCTCCACAAGATTGTTCAGCTTGGTCTCCACACCCGTGAGCTGCGTCTGGATAGAAGCTGCTGCATTATCCTCTTGCTGCTGCAATTCATAAACGCGGTCGGCAAGTTCTCCCACGACTTCGTCGCTTGAAAGCAAGTCCTTTATCTCGTCCAGCACAAGCTCTTCCAGCCACTCCTTGCGGACGGACTTTTTGTCGCACTTGCCCTGTTTCGCGTGGTTGCACTTATAATATCGGTACTGCCGAGAAGTATGGCTCGTTCCGATAACGCCCGTCATCATTGCGCCGCACTTTCCGCAAAAGAGGCGCGTCGTCAGCAAATAGTCGTCCTCGCTCCTGTGCATGGCAGGGGCCTTTTTATTGCGCGCCATGCGCTGCTGCACGCTGTTGAAAGTCGCCTCGTCGATGATCGCGGGAATGGCGTTAGGGATGACGATATCGCCAAACTTGTACTCGCCGATATACTTGCGGTTGGTGAGAATACGAAATACGGCGTTATACTTCATCTCGAAGCCTTTGTGACTGATGCCGCGCTCATTGAGCAGTTTGACGATATCATTGACGCGCATCCCGTCGAGATAGCGCGTGAAGATCTCTCGTACGATAGGCGCAAGCGTTTCGTCGATCTGATAGTGGTCGGTATCATCCACATAGTAGCCGAAGGGCGGGCGCACGCCGTTGCTCTTTGCTTTGAGTGCGTTCTCCGTCATGCCGCGCTTGACCTTTTCGGAAAGCTCCGCCGAATAAAATTCGGCATAGCCTTCGAGGATAGCCTCCAGCAGAATGCCGTCCGCACCCTGCGAGATGCTTTCCTTTGCGGAAATGACGCGCACGCCGTTCTTTTTGAGAATGTTCTTGTAGTAGGCGGAATCGTAGCGGTTGCGGGCAAAACGGTCGAGCTTCCAAACAAGAATGCAGTCGAACGGGCGCTTGTAGCTGTCCTTGATCATGCGCTGGAATTCGGGGCGATGATCGGTCTTTGCCGACTGCGCCCTGTCTATGTAATTCCCGATGACCTCTATCCCGTTGAAGTTGGCGTACTCCATACACTCGCGGAGCTGCCCTTCAATACTCGCCTCATTCTGTTTTTCCGAACTAAATCGGGCGTAAATTACGGCTTTCATTTCAACGTCTCCTTTCACAAATCGAACTTATTTCCCATTCCTCGCCTGCTCTACATAGCCGAGAAGGTACAGGAACGCAGGGGCGGGAATGCGGTAGACGCTCTTTTCGCCGTAGGAATGAAGCCCGAAGTCCTCCGGGCGCTTGGTGATGACGAGGTTGGGATGCTTTGCGCCCGCCTCCGTCACGATGGCGTCGTCCTCCGCGATCTTCGCCTGTTCGCGGTACTTGACCTCGATCATGATCGGCTCAAAGCGCTCCGACTTGACGACGATATCGATCTCCTTGCCCTTCCCGCCGCCGCGGTAGTAACCGACCGTGGGCGCATCTTCATAGTAAAACGCCTTGATATGCTTATAGACGGCGGTTTCCGCAATCAGCCCCAGCTCCTCGGGATCGTTGGTGATGTCGTCCTTCATCAGAACGGCGTTGCGCATGGCTGCGTCGGCAATGTAGATCTTATTCTGATTCTTTAAAACCTTCTTTGCGTCTAATGTGACGAGCGGACTCACATAGATAAGGCTGGCGCTCTCCAGATACCCGATATACTTTTCGATGGTCGTGCGGCTGACGCCGTCCATCTCCTTGCCCATCGTCTGCAAGTTGATAATATTGGAAGAATTGTAGCAGAGGTACAAAAAGATGCGCTCAATATCGGCAATATTGCGGATGCCGTAGATGGCGGGAATATCGCGCTTCAATGCCTTATCGACGATATCCTCCCGAAGAACGCGCTGAGCGTACAGATCGTCCTTGCTCAAAGCGAGCTCGGGAAAGCCGCCCACTTGCAGATAGCGGATAAAATGCACTTGCAGCGCGGAGAGCTTGCGCAAAATGTCCTGCTGTTCGCGCTCGTCGCGCAGATACAGCTGCGTTGGCTTGATGTCCTGCGGCAGCGGCGGCACGGAAATGTGCAGCAGTTCGCAGTATTCGTAAAAGGAGAGCGTCGGCACGTGGATGACCTTCCAGCGCCCCAGACCGCTCTCGCTCGTCTTGTCCGAGAGGATGGGGCTTGCCGAGCCCGTCGCCATGATCTTGATTTTCGGGTCGGTGTCGTATAAGATCTTCAGCCAGTTGTTCCAGTCGGCGGTGTATTGGATCTCGTCGAAGAAGCAATACACCGTCTCGCTGGCGGAGATATTGGAACGGAAGGTCTCCATGACGGTATTCACCGAACACAGCTTTAAAAGCGGGTGATCGAAGGAGACAAAGAGGATATCCTTGGGGGAAACGCCCTGCTCCAAAAGCGCGGAGATCGCCTGATACATGATGGTCGTCTTGCCCGTGCGCCTGGCGCCGCACAGGACGACGGAGCGGCGGATATCCTCACGCATCATGCAGCGGAACGCCTCAAAATAGGCAAAGCGGTGCATGGGTTTGACGAACTCCTTCTGAATAAAGCCCGTCCGCCACCACGGGTTGTAGGAATATAAAAGGTCTAAAACATTTTCACGGTTGACGATTGACATAGTTGCCCTCCTTGCGGATAGTATAGCATAGAAATTTACTTCATGCAAGGCTTTTAGCAATTATTCCTTATAGAATTGCTATTATAGTAGTAATTATTTTCTATAATTGATTTATCTATTCCATTTTTGAAATCCGTAATAAAAATCCCCCGATGGGTATAAGCGTTCAAATGGACACAAAATTCTGATTACGATCAAAGCAGCCGATTCAATGTAGAAGAAAACTTCGTCGATACGCAATTCTTATAGAAAATCAAATACCAACAGGGATTGCACTTTCAAGCGAGAAAACAGAAAGGGGCTCGGATATGTTTCCGAACCCCTTTGTATTCTTAATCATCGATCGTCTCAAATTTTCGGTGGCACTTCCAATCGCTCTCGGAGAAGAGAGATGAACTTCTTTTGCAAAAGCTCCGCATCGGGTTTATGATACACGCCGAAAGACAGGGCGGGATAATCGGAAACAGGTATTTTCACAAGCCCCGGCAAAAAATCGGGAACGAGGATAAGAGGCAGCACAAGCGCGCCAAAACCTGCCCTTGCAAGCGTACACGCTTCTGCAAGCTCATCGCAGAAGAAGATGCTTTCGGGGTTGCGACCTTTTCCGAGTTCTAATTGCAGTGCGGCGATTTCTGCCGTACAGACAGCGGGGTGAAAAAAGATGAGCGCATGATCTTCGAGCTCGGCAAGACGCACATCTTCCCGCTCCGAAAGCGGGTGTGTCTGGTCGCAGACACATACGAGCGGCGTTTTGATGAGCTCCACATATCGGATACGGCTCCCTTTGGGGAGCTTTTCCTTTATTCCGAGAACAATATCGGCATAGCCTTCCTCTATCTGCTTGGCGATCTGCGGTGCGGGAACAGAGCGGATGATGGGATGAAGCGCGGGTTCTTCGGAAGAGAGCCGATATAAGACATCCGGCAAAAGTCCGAAAAGCGTATCGCCTATGCAACCGATCTGCAAGGGAACGAACTTGTTTTCGACGGCATGGAGGCGGATCACGAGATCGTTCACTTCGGGAAGCAGCAGTTCACCATCGTGTGTGAGTGAAACGCTGCGCGCCGTGCGATGAAAGAGCTTGACGCCGAGCTCATTTTCGAGCGAGCGTATCTGGTACGTTATGGCAGGCTGCGAACATCGTCGCGGCAAGGCGCGTTTTGCAGGCATCGCTTTTTACATTACAACATGAAAAAAGTGTTTTTCCAGCAATACCGATAACGTAACGGGCTTGGCGGAGAGATGGGGGATTCATTTAAAAATCCATACAATTTGTTAAAAACAGGTAAAAAACGGAGGGGTAGGATCCCCCCAAAATTTTCCGTAAGAAATTTTTCTGATTTCTATTTACATTACTGATAATGTATGCTACGCTTTTTACAAAACATGAAAAATTCAGAAAGGGCGCCCTTTCTGCTCTCCGTCAGGAGAGCAGAAATAAAACTTAACGGAAGAAATCGATCGGAAAAGCGAGGCGTGTATGGAGAAGAAGGTGGTCACATTAGACGATATTGCGGAGAGGGTCGGAACTTCGAAAAATACGGTCAGCCGCGCGCTGCGCGACTGCTCGGACATCAGCTCCGCGATGAAAGAAAAGGTAAAGCAGACTGCAATGGAGATGGGGTATGTCCCGAACCGCATTGCAGGTTTTTTGCGTTCCAAGCGCTCCAACATCGTCGCGGTCGTCGTCAATTCGCTTACCAATCCCTTTTTCGCCATCTGTATGGATCACTGCACCGATTACATGGGAGAAAAGGGCTATCGTCCGCTCGTCTCCGTTGTGCGCACGGTGCTGGATGTTCCGGACATCATTTCCTGCATCCAGAACGGCGCGTGCGGCATCCTTTCCTTTCTCGATGTGACGGACGAGGCGATCGACTACTGCGAACAGAACCGGATCCCGCTCTTTTTGTGCGGGCTCAAGCCGCGTTCCGAGCGGGTGAGTGCCATCTATTCGGATGCCTATCAGTGTTCCAGACTGGTGGCGCAGGAGGCGATCGCCTGCGGTGCCAAGCGCCCCTGTTATGTCGCGTACGGCAAAAATGCGATCAGCGAGGACAGGAAGGAGGGATTTATCGCCGCGCTCAAAACGGGCGGACTGTCCTGCAACGTGTATTCCTTCAACTACTATACCCGCGAGCAGTCGCTGGAGAAGATCAAAAAGAGCGTGCAGGAGAACGGGAACGACTTTATCTTCTGTTTCAACGATGAGATCGCGGCGAGCGTGCAGGAAAGCATGGAATCGGTAAAGAACTTTTACGGCGAAATTTACGGAGTGGACCGTTTTTCGGAGTATCTGCCGTATTGCCGCAAAGTGAAGAGCGTGGGCGGCAGGTTGAGCGCTATCGGGAGGCGGAGCGCGCAGCTCCTCATCCGGAAGATCGAAAAGTACGACGGGAAGATCGTCCGCGAAATTTTCCCCGTCGAGATCAGCAAATAAAGCGCAGACGGTAAAAATCAAACGATAAGGAGGATGAATTGTGGTGAAACAGCATTTGAAAAGATCGGCTGCGATTTTTGGCGCGGTGCTGTTCGGGGGGAGTCTTCTTGCGGGCTGCACCGGGCAGCAGGATCCGCCCGAACAGTCCGAAACGCAGCACACGCACACCTATTCCTCCGATTGGTCGCAGGACGCCTACTATCACTGGCGCGCGTCGACGTGCGGTCATGCGGATGAGGTCGGCGACATGGGGCTGCACGCCATGAAGGACGGCGTGTGCACCGTGTGCGGGTACGAAAGAACGCCCGAGCACACGCGTAAGCCCGTTACGACGACGCCCTTTGAAGGGAGTTACGAGATCGGGGACGTGCGCGTTCAGCTCCTCTCCGATACCCTCGTCCGAATCGAGGACAGAACGGAAAACGGGATGTTCGAGAACAGGGAGAGCTGGATCGTCACCAACCGCCTTGCATGGGCGGGGACGGAAGGGGAGGTCGTTGAAGAGGGTGGCGCGACGAAGGTCGTCACGGAAAATTACACCGTCGTGGTGCCGGACGGGGGCGACGCCGAGGATGCCTTTATTCTGGACGCAGACGGCAACGAGCTCTGGGCGTACACGGGCAGAACGGACACAAATGTCTATCTTCCCAGCCCGTCGGATGCGCTCACGAGCTGGTATTTTACCGATTCGCCCCGCATCATCCCCTCGTACGAAGGGTACAGCCCGACGACGGAGGAGGAATTGCAGGGCTGGAGCTTTATGAGCGAGGCGACGGACGTCTTTGTGTTTCTCCCGCAGGGGAGCTATACGCAGTTCTGCGCCGACTATGTGAACCTCACGGGCAGGACGGAGATGGTCAATCTCTCCACGCTCGGATATTGGGATTCCCGTTACTATGCCTATACGTCGGAGACGGCCTTGAAGCAGATCAAGGACTACCTCGACCGCGGGTATGCGATCGACGTGCTCGTCATCGATACCGACTGGCGGGACAGTTCGGGTGGCTGGGGATATGACATCAACACCGATCTCTTCCCCGACATGGCGCAGTTTTTGGAGGATTGTGAGGAGCTGGGTGTGGAGATCTGCTTCAACGACCATCCGCAGCCGGTGGATGGCACGCTCAACGGGCTGGAGGGCGAAGAGGTCGAATACAGGAGCGAGCACCTCACCCTCCTGCTCTCTCTCGGCGTCGATTATTGGTGGTACGACCGGAATTGGTCGGTCGCGCTTCGGTCCTGCGATCCGGAGATCTCCGTCTATGCGTTCGGAATGTACGCCTATCACTGGATCACGGAGGACTACTATAACAGCATTGCCGACATCCGAGAATATGCGCAGCGTGCCGTCATCATGGGGAACGTGGACGGCGTCATGAACGGCGAATTGCGGTATGCCTCCGATCTCTCGGCACACCGCTATTCCATCCAGTGGACGGGTGACATCAGAAGCAGGATGCGCGACCTTGCGCAGGAAATCGCCATAGCCATCCGCGGCGGCGCAGAGATCGGTATCCCGTATATGTCCTCCGACCTGGGCGGACACGTCGAGTCTCTTTCGGAGAAGGAGTATATCCGCTGGATCCAATACGGGATGCTCTCCTCCATCAGCCGCGTACACTGCACGAATACTGAACCGGGGCGGATGCCCTGGTTGTTCGGCGACAAGGCGGAGGAGGTGTTCAAGACCTATCAGGATATGCGCTATCGCCTGCTGCCGCTCTATTACGATCTGGCGCGGCAGAACTATGATACAGGGCTTCCCATCATGCGGCGGGTGGATATTGCCTACCCGCAGTATGTGGAGGCGGCGCGCAACGACGAGTATCTCCTCGGCGACAATATCCTCGTTGCGCCCATCGCGGAGGCAGTGGGGAACGAGGCGTCGCGCACGGTGTTCATCCCGGACGGAACGTGGATCGACGTATGGACGGGGGAGCGCTTCACGGGGCCTTACACCTGTACGGTGACGCACGGCATCGATACCTCGCCCGTCTTTGTGCGGGAGGGCGCGCTCGTCGCCCTTGCGCGCAACGGGAAGAATACCTCGCAGTACGATTGGAGCGAACTGACGCTGGACGTATATCCCTCCATCAATTATGACGCTCAAACCCGCCTCTATGAGGACGACACCAAGACGGTCGCCTATCAGGACGGGCTGTACCGCACGACGGATATTTCCATGGCGTACGATGGCGAAAAGAAGGCGGTCGTGGTGGAGATCGGCGCGGCGGAGCGCAATTTTGACGGGGACCTTGCCTTTGAAGAGCGGACATGGAATCTCCGCGTGCATAAAAATCCCGGCTGGGGAGCGCTGACGCAGGTGAAAGTCAACGGTGAAGCGCTCTCTGCGGAGGAAGTGGAGCGGTTTGTGCAGGATCGCTCGGCGGAGCCGTTCGCATACAGCGGCGCGGCGGCGGACGGGGATGTCAGTGTGTTCTCGTTCAGCGGTTCGGTGCGCAAGACGTATGAGATCGAACTGTATTTCGGCAGTATGTCCAGCTCCGCGCGCAATGAGGCGTACGACGATTCCGAAACGCCCTTCACGCTCTCCAAGGGGGGCGAGGTGTCCGAAGTCGATCTTTCCGCAAGCGGCAACATCGGCTGGGTGACTTACGGCGACAACGGCGGCACGGGCGCGCTCTCGGAGGGGGACGTGTTCAGCTATCCGGAAGCGAGCCCGGCGGGTGGCTCTAATTCGTTCGGCGGCTCCGACGTGTCGATCGGCTCGGTTTCCGGCTCCGTCAAAAAGTCGTACACCTACGGCGGGGCGGCGGAGAGCCACGGTGCCATCTACACGATGCAGTACTTCACCTTTGAGATCGATACCGTCGGGGAGGGGGCGGAATATGCGCTCATCCTGGGAGGAAATCTCTCTACGGCAAAGGTGACGGTGCGCGACCGCGCGGGCAATGTGCAGACGGTCACGTTCGGGAACATCGACGACGAGTGGACGCAAAAGGTCGTCATCTCTTGCCCCGAGAGCGCCGACGGAACGCTGTATGTGACCTTTGCTGCCGTCGCCACGTCCAAGCAGGACAGCACTTCCTATCCCGCGGGAACGATGTTGAAGAACAACGCGGCGATCATGCTGTACGGCTGTTATGCGCGGCAGACATCGCAGCAATAACGAACGGATGAAAAAGCAAGAGCTTTTGAAATCATAAGGAGGAAAACAGAGTATGAAAAAGAGAAGACTGATCCCTTTTGCGGCGCTTGCATTGACGTGCGGTCTGATGTCGGGCGTGTTCGCAGGATGTACCGACGGCGGAGAGACGCCTCCGCCCACACCGGAGCATCAGCACGCCTACACGCAGTGGGGGAAGGATGAGGACGAGCACTGGAAGGTCTGTCCCGACGACGGCGCGATCGATGAATCCAGCCGCGGGCAGCACGTCTATATCGACGGCGAGTGTGAATGCGGACAGGAGGAACCCGCGCCCGAGATCGTCTACGGAACGGCGTCCGGACAGGTGCAGCTCAAAAAATACGGCGAGGCGGTCACCGACTATCGTGGCGTCACCGTCTCCGTAAACGACGACGATGTGAAGGTCGCCTACGACGAGACAACGGGCAAGTTCACCCTCTCTGATGCCGTTGTCGGGAAATACTATAAGCTCACGGTCGCCAAAGAGGGGTACGAGAGCTATACCTCGGAGTTTGCCGTGCAGGAGGGGAAGGATTCCGTCATCGGCGGGACAAGCGGCATCGTGCTCAACTACCTCTATGCGTCGCTCGATCGCGGCGGCAGCGGCGCTGCGATCGACCATGTAAACAAGACCATCACGCTCGGCGGCTCCAACACCGCTCCCGATGTAGACGGGGGCGCGTCCGCCAAGGCGACGCTCATCGCGGAGGAGACGCCTTCGTCCGGATCCTATTTCTTCGACTTCACGCTCAAACAGACGGAAACGACAGCGAACGGCGGCGGCTGGAGAAGGTTCTCCGTCACCCTCACCGATTCCAATGTCGGCTTTATGTTGATCTATAATACGAACGAAACGGCGGCGGCAGTCGGAAAGGTGCGCGTGATCGCGCAGGATACGCTCGACGGCGACAATGACCAGATCGCGCTTCCCGATTGCTGCAACACGGTCGACGCGGTAAAGACGGGTGTCAGGATGCGCGTCATCAAAGCAGGTACGCAGATCACGCTGTATGCGGTGAACTCCGACGGCAGCTATGTGCAGATCGCGCAGACGGTGTGCGCCGCCGAAGCGGAGAATGTGTTCTCCTTCCGCGGCAGCTACGACACCTGGCAGCTCTCCGCCATGGAGGTCACCGACCTTGAGTATGCGGCGGAAGTGCCTCCCACCGCCACGACGGAGGGCACGGAGGCATACTTCACGGACGCGGAAGGAAATTATTACGATCTCTCGGGCAAGGAGATCGCGGCGCCCGTCAAGATCCCCGTGCTCATCGAGAATGTAAAGATCACGCTCACGCTCGGAGAGGGCGGAACTTTCACCGAGGACGACCTCACCATCAAGAACGCCGCGGGAGAGGAGGTCGCGTTCTCGGTCGAGGGCAATGTCATCTCGCTCGAAGGCGATCTGCGCACGGGTGAATACACCATCACCTGCTCTCTTCCGTTCTACTCCGCTCCCGCGAAGTTCACCATCGTCCCGGCCAATACGCAGAACTACACCGCGTCCATCGCGCTTGACTATGCGCGTATCGACGTCACGGGCAGCGCCACGCAGGTCGATACCGAGAAAAAGACGATCACGCTCGGGGGCAGCAATACCAATCCTAACGCCCCCTCCAAGGCGACGCTCAATCCCGTCTATGGCGCGACGGACGATATCTGGTTCTTCGACTTCATGCTCAAACAGACGCATTCGACAGCGGACGGCGGCGGCTGGAGAAGGTTCTCCGTCACAACGACGGATTCCAACGTCGGGTTCCTGTTCATCTACAATACGGACGATACGGCGGCGAAAGTCGGAAAGGTGCGCGTGATTGCGCAGGATACGCTCGCCGGCGATGATGACCAGATCGCGCTTCCCGATTGCTGCAACACGCTCGCGCAGTTGCAGGCAGGCGTGAAGTTCCGCATCGTCCGCGCCAACGAATATCTCACGCTGTATGCCTACAATGCAGACGGCACGCTCGTTCAGCTCGCGCAGACGGAATGCGATGCCGAGGCGGAGAACGTGTTTTCCTTCCGCGGCAGCTACGACACCTGGCAGTTCTCCGCATTTACGTTCACCGAAGGGTTCACCTTCCATGCGGAAGTGCCGCCCACCGCGACCACAGAGGGCACGGAGGCATACTTCGCGAACGCAAGCGGCATCATGTACGATCTCTCGGGCAAGGAGATCACGGCACCCGTCAAGATCCCCGTGCTCATCGAGAATGTCAAGGTCACCGTCAAGCTCTCCGGGCAAGGGACGCTTTCCGCCGACCTTCTCAAAGTGACCGATCGTAACGGCAAGGAAGTTGCGTTCACGCTCCAGGGCAGCGTGCTCGCGCTCGAGGGCAATCTCCAGGTCGGCACCTATACCGTCACTTCTGCCATCGACTATTATCTCACGTCGGCAACATTTACGATCGTCGCCGGGGAAACACAGGAGTATGAGGTCACGCTCGATTACAGCTACGCCACGGCGGACCGCGGCGGCAAAGCGGTCGTCATCGACGCGCAGGCGGGCACCATCACCCTGGGCGGCACAGCGACGGGCCCCGATGGGGACAGCGGTTCGGCTTCCGCCAAGGCGACGCTCAACATGAACGCCGACGGCGATTACGCTTTCGACTTCATGCTCAAACAGACGGAAACGACAGCGGATGGCGGCGGCTGGAGAAGGTTCTCCGTCACGCTGACCGAGGCGAACGTCGGGTTCCTGTTCATCTACAATACGAACGATACGGCGGATGCAGTCGGAAAGGTGCGCGTGATTGCGCAGGATACGCTCGACGGTGACAATGACCAGATCGATCTTCCCGCATTCTGCAACACGATCGACGCGGTAAAGACGGGTGTCAAGCTGCGCATCGTCAAAGAGGGAACGCAGATCACGCTGTACGGCTACGATGCGGAAAACAAGCTCGTTGAACTCGCCAAGGCGTCGTGCGAAGAGGACGACGCGGGCAAAATTTCCTTCCGCGGCAGTTATGACACCTGGCAGGTCTCCGGGTTTGCGCTCACAAGAGAGAATGAGGCGTGACGCGTCTCTATCCCGTAAGGGAGCAATTTTACTCCCTTACGGATCGGGCGCGGCAGCGTGCAAAGCCGCCGTCATGCGCGGCGGGGCCCCGATAAGAATTTGTGAAAATCAATATATCAGGAGGAAACAATGAAAGGAAAAAAATTAGTGGCGGCGTGTGCCGCCGGCGTTATGACGGCAGTCTCCGTCCTTGCGGCGGGCTGCGGCGGGCCTCAGCTCCCTCCCGGAGCGTCGGAGGATACCGTCGTCATCGAATATGCCGTCGTCTACGATACTTACAACCTCGAGGCTTATCGTGAACTTGTCGACGCATACAACAAGGGACAGGGGCTGACGGACGAAGTGTACGTTGTGCCCAAGTATGAATCGGGCACCATGTCCAACCTCACCACGCTGCTTGCACGCGACTGCCGCTATAATGTTGTCACTATCCACGAAGAGCAGTTCAAGCAGATCGCCGCACTCGATTATCTTCTTCCGCTCGACGAATACCTCACGGCGGACGTCCAAAACACCATAAAGTGGTCGGAGATCCCCGAGGGGATGACAAACCGCCTCCGTTTCACCGCCACGCCCGATCAGGACGGACGGCTCACGGCGGGCGCGGGGACAGATCTCGTTGCGCTGCCCATCGGTGACGACCCGCAGGTGCTCTTTTATAACACCGAGATCATGGAGCTGCGTGACATCGTCGTCATCTCCGTTCCGGAAGAGGAGCTTTCGGACTACAATCAGGAGCACGGCACAAATCTCAAGGCGCACGGCTATGCGGAGTATATGCCCGAATTTGTCGGGGGCGACCTTGCCGATAAGGCATCGCTCAACGAGAACGGCGAGAACGTCGTCAAAGTGTTCAATAACCGCATTCCCATGAGCTGGGAGGAGCTGCATTGCCTTGCAAAGAGCTTCCAGACCGGCTGGGAGGATTACAGGGCGTATGAGTACGGGTATCTCTCCGAGTGGTGGTTCAACTACGGCTGGTCGGTCGGCGGCGACTGCATCGGCTGGAACGAGGAGACGGGCGAGTATGAGCTCACCATTACGCAGGACACCGACAACTTCCTGGTGCTCGCCGACAGCATCACCGTCAACGGCACGGAGTATGCGCAGGGCGATCTGCTCTTCTATGAGGACGCCATGTTCATCAACGAGAACGCGAGCGAAAAGACGCGCCTGACGCAGGGGGAGGAGCCTTCGCTCTATATCATGCCCTCGCAGCTCGACGCTATCGTCGAGTTCCAGAGCCTTATGGCGCCCGAAACGGCGGAAGTGGACGGCGGGAACTATGGCTACGGCGTCGCTTCCCCCGATACGAACGACCGTTCCAAGCGCTTTTTGACGGGCAACGACTGCCCCATGATCAACGAGGCGTTCTCGCGCGGGAACAGCTACGCGGGCAGCGCGCTCGCGGGCAAGTGGGACATGGCGCCCCTTGCGCAGTACCGCGAGTTTGAGGGCGGCAGAGTGTACTATGCGGATGGCATCACCTCGGGTGAGGGCAAGTTCGCCAACGAATACCTCAAAGTCATCGGCAAGGAATACGACAACGAGGTGTACACGGGCGACGTGAAAACGGCATGGAACGGCACGCCCATCGTCGGCGAGGCGGTGAGCTGCTCGCGCAACTATATGGTCTCCATCCCGCGCAATTCCGATTCCGAAGAGTACGACGCAGCCATCAAGTTCGTCTCCTGGCTGGTCGGTCCCGAAGGGCAGAAGATCCTCGCGCAGGGGAACACCATGGTCCCCAACCAGACCTCTTATGCCATGAGCGCGGAGTATCTCGAATCGGAGGACAGACTCTCCGATAACGTGTGGGCGGCGGTGTTCGCTTCCAGAAATTCGGACATCGGCGACTGGGGATACTTCGATCAGTCCACCTGGATCAACAACTGGTCGTCCGTCTTCAACAGCGACGTCCGCTATGGGCGCAAGACACTTACGCAGTTTTATAATGAGGTAAAGACGGCGGCGAACAACGCGCTCGAGCTCATGAATCTTCGTATCTACGGCAGATAATGCCGGGAGGTAAGGGAGGAAAAGATGACAGACCGCTTAAAAACGATCGCCGCCGAGGCGGACATCCCCGCAGTCGGGGAGCCTGCCGCGGCGCGCGGACGCAATCTGAAAAAAAAGCGCAAATGGACGCCGCAGTCGGTATTCGCGTTCGTTCTCGCGTTGCTACCGCTCGTCGGATTTGTGATATTCAGCGGGTTTACGCTCGTCATATCGTTCACAGCGATGTTCTTCAACATCAATATCTACGATCTGACTGACCCGTTTGTCTGGAACGATTTCCGCGCCTTCTGGCTGGTGTTCGATCCGAATTATTATCCGAACGAGTTCGCGATCAACGTCTCCGGGTACTTTTACAAGTCTCTCGGGATCACGTTCTGGATCGCCTGCGCACAGCTGATCTCGCTTTCCATCGCCATCGGCATCAGCTGGCTGCTTTCCAAAAAGTGGCGCGGCTCGAACGTGTTCATGGTACTCTTCTTTGTTCCGTATATCTGTTCGGGCGTTGCAGTCTCGCTCATGTGGCGGTGGGTGTTCAACGGAAATTTCGGACTCATCAACGCACTCTTCGGTACCGACGTCGACTGGCTCAACGAGCCGACGGCGGTCCCGTGGATCATCATTCTCGCCATCGTCTGGCAGGCGCCCGGCTACGGCATCGTCATGTACCGTGCGGCGTTTGCGGCGGTCGATCCCACGCTCTACGAGGCGGCGTCGCTCGACGGCGCCAACGAATGGCAGAAATTCCGCTATATCACGCTGCCCTCCATTTCGCCCACGACGTTCTATCTGCTCATTGCGGGCGTGGGGGCGGGGCTGCTCACTTACGACATGGCTGCCCTCATCGCGCCGCAGGGCTGGGGCGATAACATCGGCGGACCGGAGAACATGGGGCTTACGCTCATGCGGCTCGTGTATTGGCTGATCGGCGACAGCGTCGTGCGCACGGAGGACGCGTTTGCCTCCTGCGCTTCCGTCATCAGCTGGGTGCTCTTCCTCTTCACGGGCATCGCCTCCATGATCTTGTTCCGCATCCGCAACAGGAGGATGAAAGATGTCAACTGAAACATTGCAGGCGACGCAGTTCGATGGGGCGGGGGCGCCCGCTCCCGCGGCAGCTCTTGCCGCAAAGCGCAAAAAGAAGGGTATCGTGGGGAAGATCGTCGGCTATACGGTGCTCGCGATCTACTGCATTTTTTTGTTCCTGCCCATGTACACCATCCTGGCGACATCCTTTACTTCCCAGCGGGAACTGACGTCGACGATGAGCTTTGTCTGGTGGCCGCAGTTTACCGTTCAGCCATACATCGACGTCTTTGAACAGGATCCTTACGCCTGGAGCAACGGCATTTCCTCGTTTGCGCTCGGCTTTCTCAACACGCTCTGGATCACCCTCATCCCGCTCGTGACGGGGCTGATCGTCTCGGGGCTTTCGGCGTATTCTTTTTCCAAGCTGGAATTCCCCGGCAAGGAAAAGCTGTTTGTCGTGGAAGTGTTTGTTTCCATGATCCCGCTCGGCGCATTCGGCATCATCTCGTATATCTTCTATTCGATGATCGGCTGGACGGGAACGGTGCTTCCGCTCATTGTGCCGGGGCTCTTCGGCAGCGTGGGGACAATGTTCTTCCTGCGGATGTATTTCGACGGTGTTCCCAAGCAGATCTTCGAGGCGGCGCGCATCGACGGGCTCGGTCAGTTCGGCTGCTTTTTCCGCATGATGATCCCGCTCGCCGTTCCCGCGTTCGTGGCGCAGTTCATCTTCGGATTCGTCGGCGGATACAACAGCTACATGGGCCCCTTGCTCTATCTCAACGGTCAGGACGAGTATATCACGCTGCAGCTCTTTTTGAGCCGCGTCAGCACCGTGTTTACGGGTACGGGCATGGAGAATGTGCACTGTGCCGCCGCGGTGCTCGGAATGCTTCCGCTCATCGTCATCTACTGTTTCTCGCAGAAACTCTTCATCAACGGCATCGCAGTGGGCGGCGGCAAGGAGTGATCGCCGCAGCAAAACAGGCCTATGCTGAAAATCACGGCAATTTCTCACGTCGGTTCGTGAGAAATTGCGTGAAGAAAAATTTTAAGGAGAAAAGAATGAAAAAAATCAACTTGGCAATATCGGCAGTGCTCGCGATCTGCTGTGTGGCGGGGGCGGTCGGGTGTTCCGGCGATGAATACGCCTCGCTCCCTCGGTATGAACTTCCTCACTATCACGGGGAGACCGACGACGAGTTCGGAGATCCCTTGTACGAACAGGAGCTCTTCTACCGCAACGATTACAAGGTGAACGGCGCCGATCCCTTCGTTCTGGACGACACGGCGCGCAGCGGCTACTATTACCTTTACCGCACCGAGAACTCCATGGATGCGGCGCGCTCCAAAGATCTCATGAATTGGGAGCCCGTCGGCGGTACGCTGAACATCCGCGAGAGCTACAACGAGATCTCGCGCGCGACATGGACGTCGGTATGGGCACCCGAGGTCGTGTACGATGAGGATAACGAGCGCTACATCATGTATTTCAGCGCATCGCCCGATCCGGACACCTCCGCAAACGGAAAATACCAGGGCGACGGGTACTATCTGATGTACGCAGCCGTCTCCGACAGCCCCGAGGGGCCCTTCAATATGCTCGATTTCACCGATCCCGAAAGCGTAGGAGAGGAGAACGTGCACACGTACGACCGCGAGGACTACCCGCATTACTATGCGAAGTACGCATTCTTCGATCCCACGATCTACGGAACGTGGCATGAGGAGAACGCCGACATCGCCACAAGTCTTTCGTCGCGCGGCGGTTATTACGGCACCATCGACCCGCATCCCTTCGTCACAACGGACGAGGAGGGGAACGAGGTCAAATACCTTCTTTGGGCGGACAATACGAGTTCCAACCGCGTGATGGGTGTGGAGATGGAGAACTGGCTCAAACCCAAGTGGGATACGCTCACCATCCTCGCCGTTCCGACGTATTACACCGTCGAGGATTTCATCAACGAGGTGCGCAACGGCGTCGCCGCCGAGCACGTTTCCTATGAGAGCGCCAACAATGGGTGCAACGAGGGACCCGAGATGGTCGAGCACAACGGAAAGTACTATCTTACGCTCTCCATCGAGTCGTTCGATATGGCGCCTTATTCCGTCATTCAGCTCGTTGCCGATTCGCCGCTCGGTCCCTTCCGCAAACTCACCGAGGCGGAAAACGGACACCTCCTCTCCAACGACAGCGGCAACAACGAGGACGTCTCCGGCCCCGGTCACCATTCCTTCGTGACGATGGACGGCAAGCTCTATATCGTCTACCACCGTCACAATAACCCCGCCGCACCCTCCGCGGCGCGCAATATGGCGATCGACGAAGTGACATGGGTGACGACGGAGGACGAAACCGGAAACGCACTCGACGTCATGTATGTCAACGGACCTACCGTGTCCGAACAACCCGCGCTCGAGGGCGCGCCCGGCGTGGAATATACGAACATTGCCGACGAGGCACAGATCTCCGTGAGCGGCTCGCTCGCCGAGGGCTCCTCCGCATCTTTCCTCAACGACGGACTGCTCTCCATCTACCGCAACGCGTCGTACAGTTTTATTTCCAAGTATGTGAAGGAGACGGAGATCACGGGGACGACTTCCTTCGAGTTCTCCTTTGAGAGCGCCCGCACGGTCCGCGCGGTGATGGTATACAATTCCAAAATGTTTGAAAACGCCTTTCGCTCCTTCAAGCTCGAGATGATCTGCGAGGACGAGAACGGCGTGGAGTATGTCCGCTACATCGACGAGGTGCCCTTCGATTCCGAGCAGTATGCGCGCGTGCTCGATCTGGACGGTTCGTTCATCTATATCACGCCCGGAGCCGCCGCGTACGCCGCGTTCAACGGGCACACCGTAACAAAGCTGCGCGTCACCATCGACGTTCCGGAAGGACAGGAACTTGTCGGGATCTCCGAGATCAGGATCCTCGGGAAATAAGTTTGCATAAGGGGTAATTATGAAAAATATCACAAGAAAGATCATGATCGGCGCCCTTGCGGGAATGCTCTGCACCTGTGCGGCGGGCATCGCCGCCTGCTCGGGGGAGGAACCCACGCTCAACAACGACGAGTACACCTTCACCAACCCCGTAACGCCGCGCGCGGAGTGCGACGAGGGGATGACCATCGACGGCGTGCTCGACGAGGCGATCTACAACGAGGCAGGCAGAACGTGGCTCGAGCTTTCAAAACGCGCGGGGGCGGGCGTCGGAACGGCGGAACTCAAAATGACGACCGCTTACGGCGAAAAGGGGTTGTATATCGTCTTTGACGTCGACGAGAGCAATCACAACTGGGTGAATCCCGACAGGTCCATCTATATCAACAGCGGCATCGAGTTGTATCTCGCCGTGGACGGCGTCACGAATATCGACGACAGGGGCTCCTTTGAGATCAACCTCTGTTCGGACGGTTCGCTCTCCGTCAAGATGGGCGAAGGTGCGGCGCTCGGCGGGCGCGGCGCCGTGAGCACGACGTACGACAAGATGCCCGTGCTCGGCGTGCAGACCAAAAACGGCGCCGTCAATTCGGATACCTGCACGGGCTATACGATGGAGTTCTTTATCCCGTATGCGTTCACCGACCATCTCAGGCTGGAGCGCAGCTCGCTCGAAAATCTGTACATCAACCCCGTGCTCATCAGTTCGCTCGATTACGATACGATGGATTACACTGCAGGGCGCGATTGGTTCAGCTTCGGCGAGCATCAACTTGCCGGCTACGAATGGGGAAATCCGAGTCATTCCTACCCGTTCGGAGAAAACGGCGCCAAGACGCATTCCGTGACCATCGAGAGCTCTTCCTCCCTGGGCACGGTCCGGGAGGCAAACGGGTACAGCTATGCGGTGGACGGACATTCCGCAAGCTTTATCGTCAACGAGGGCGACTCCCGCCTCACGGGGCTGTATGTAAACGGAGAGGATGTCACGAACGCCATCAGCTATGACGCAGACGGCTATGCGATCGGGTTTACGCTCAATAACGTGACGAAGGATCTTGAGATCAGCGCAACGTTCACGGAGCTCTCTTCTACGCCCGTAAATGTCCGCGTCAACGGAACGACGGTCTCGGGAGACAGCATCAAAGTCGAAAACGGCACGCTGTATTTCGACGAGGAGGAGTATCTTCCCGGGATGCCCGTCGAACTGACCATCGAGGCGGACGAGGACTGCGGATTCAGGAGTCTTACCATCAACGGAACGGACAGGACTGCCGACGTGGATGACGGCACGTCCATCTTCCTGCCCCGCTATTTCGGCGAGACGCTGGAGATCGTACTCGAGATCGAAGAATACACGCCCGTCGCGCTCACTTCCGGCACGATCAAGGTATACGACGCGCAGGGGAACGCGGCGGCAGCCCTTCCCGAAGGGACGCAGATCGCCTTCGTGTTCGACGCCTTTATCGACCGTTCGTATACTGCCGAGGTAGCTGCGGGCGGCACGTTCACGGTGGACGGCAAGATGTTCATCGGCGATTACTTTGTCACCTGCGAAGGGTATGTCACCGACTTCGCTACGCTGGATGAGAACGGCAATATGACCCTCTATCTGATCGAGGACTTCGCAACGGCGGAGCGCAACGATTCGGCGATCGTTCTGGGCGCGGAAAAGACGGTGGTAAACGGCGAGGCGACCTTTGTCAAGTCCATCGAGGTGGGCGGCAAGGCGAGCCTTTCGCCGACCAATCCCGCCGAGGCGGTGCTCGACCTTTCGGCGGCAGAGCGCGGAAGCACGGACATCGAGGCGGAGTTCACCGTGCGGTTGAGCTGGGAGTTCGGCGACGGCGCGAGCTGGCGCGTGTTCGGTGTCACGCTGGCGGGGGACAGAGGCTTCTCCATCGGTTGGAATAATACGGCATGGTCAAACAACGGCGGCACGGCGGTGCTTGCCTTCGGTTCGCAGGCGCAGAATATCATTCCTTCGGTCAGCGACGGCGACGCGCAGGCGGCGCTCTCGTGGATGACGCCGCTCGTCAAGGGCGAGGGCGTCCGTATGCGCATCGAGCGCAAGGGTACGGACATCACGCTCTTTGCAAAGAACGGGGAAACCTGGGTACAGCTCGGCAAGACGACGTGCGGCGCGTCCGATATGACAAAGCTCGGTTTCTGGTCGGCGTATGACTGCTGGCAATTCTCCGATTTCACCGTCACCAACAACGAGCAGGTGGAAGAGGGCAAGCCGGTCGCCGTCGGTACGGTCAGCGTCGCTGCTTACGGGCTCGACGGCGCCCGTACCTTGGCGGGAACGAAGATCGCGCTGGAATACCTCGGTTCTCCCGCAGCCAGCTATACGGTCACGGTCGATGCGGACGGCAAGGCGTCGCTCGGAAGCGAGACCATCTATACGGGGCGCTATGCTGTGAGCTGCAGCGGATATATGGATGGCACGGTGACGGTCGGGGAAAACGGCAACGTGGAACTCGTGCTCAACGCCAACTTCGTCAAGGGCGTGCGCTATCCCGAATATACTTCGCCGCAGGCGGTCCGCGAGGGAGACGGATATTCCTACTCCGTTTCGCTCGGCAGCGCAACCGTGGGAATGCAGGGGCCTCAATATCCTGCAAGCGCGTCGCTCATTCTTTCCGGGGCGACGGCTGCAAGCAAGGATGTGACGCTTGAAGTGACCGTGAAGCAGATCAACGATCTTGCCAACAGTGCAAGCTGGCGCGTGTTCGGCATTACGATGGCGGAGAACGCGGAGGCGGAGACATATCACGGACTTGCGATCGGCTGGAACAATGGCCCTTGGGATACCAACGGCGGCGCGGCGGTGCTTGCTTTCGGCTCGCAGGCGGACAATATCATTCCTTCGGTCAGCGACGGCGACGCGCAGGAGGCGCTTGCATGGATGACGCCGCTCGCCAAGCAGGACGGCGCGGGCGTCAGGCTCAAATTCGAGCGCAAGGGCACTGCGATCACCGCCTATGCGCTCAACGGAACGGATTGGGTGAAGATCGGCGAAACGACCTGTTCCGCCGACGAGGCCACCACCATCACGTTCTGGACGGCGTACAACTATTGGAGTTTCTCCGACATCACGGTCACAAACAATTCCGCACAATGATCAGACGGGAGAGCGGGGCGGTGATCCGCCCCGCTCTTTCAAAATAAGGGAAAAGAGGTCTTGTTATGAAAAAAATTTCATGTGCTCTGTTGGCGGTGATGTTTGCCGCCATGCTGGCAGGCTGCACACAGCCGCAGCATACGCATTCGCTCGTCGAAGTCCCCCGCATCGAAGCGGAAGTGGGGAAAGACGGCAATATCGCGTATTGGGAATGCCCGGATTGCGGAAAACTCTTTGCCGACGCGCAGGGCGAGAGGGAAATTTCGCGCAAGGATACCGTTATTCCCGCTTTGGAGGAGCCGGATAGCCCGTTTGTCCTTGCGGACGTCTACTCCTGGACGGGCAGGAATTATCCCGCCTCCGAGTTCACCTTCATCTATAACGGAACGGAGGAGGTCAAGTTTACCTATGACGAAACGGCGCTTACGCTGGATGCCGAGGCGCATACCGTCAAGGCACTCAAGGACGGCAGGTTCCCCGTTACGGTGAGTGCGGGCAGCAGTACGGACAGCTTCACCGTCATCGGCAAGACCGTCAACCGCGTCGGTTATCGTTGGGAGGGGAATATCGCTTGGTATAAAGAGCGCGCCGAAACTTCTGCCGACTTGTATGACAGCGACGGAACGGATGGCAAGACGACGGTCTTCGTCGGCGATTCCTTCTTTGACGGTCCCAGTTTCTGGACGAATTTCAATGACATCTATGCGGGGAAGGACGCGCAGATCGCAGGTATCGGTTCCACGACGACGTATGACTGGGAGCAGATCATGCTCGACAGGGTGTTCCTTCACAATATGGATCCGAAGAACCTCGTCATGAACATCGGCACCAATAATTTCGGCGATGACGGCGATTCCACGGAGACGGTGATCGAGAGCGCGCAGCGGATGTTTTCGCTCATGCACGATAAAATGCCGGAAACGCACATCTGGTACTTTTCCGTCGCCCAGCGCACATGGGGCTCATACAACCAGATCGTGACCGATCTGAACGATGCCATGCAGGCGTGGTGCGAACATAAGGACTGGATCACGTTTATCGACGTGGAAGATCTGATAACGGCGAAATATCTCCGTGCAGACGGCTTGCATCCCACGCTCGATGCCTATGTCGAAGTCTATGCGGCAGAGCTCGAAAAGGCGGGCTGCATCATCGAGGATAAGTGAGCCGCTCCGCGTGGAACGGCGCGTCGGCAGAAGGGCTTGACAGGACGCCGTGGCGGTGTATAATAAAATATCATACAGTATCGTTATAAGAGGTATTTCATGCTGTTGGAACAGGGGCAAAAGATCGTATTTGCAGGCGACTCCGTTACGGATGACGGAAGAAAGCGCCCCGTCGGAGAAGGGTTGTGGGGCGGGCTCGGCAACGGCTTTGTGCGGCTTGTCGACACCTTCCTCACGCTCGACTATCCGGAGTTGTTGCTGCGCTGCGTCAACATGGGCAACGCGGGTGACACCTCACGCGATCTGCTTGCACGCTGGGATACGGACGTCGCGGCGCTCTCGCCCGATTGGGTGGTGTTGTGCGTCGGCTTCAACGATGTGTGGCGGCAGTTCGACAGTCCCTGTCAGCCCGAATACGCAGTCCCGCCCGAGGAATACCGCAAAAATCTCGCCGCGATGACGGACCGTACCGAGGCGAAGACGATCTTCATGACGCCGTACTTTCTGGAGCCGAACGGGCGTGACCCCATGCGCAGGCGCATGGACGAATATGGCGCGATCATGAAGGAAGAGGCGGCAAAGCGCGGGGCTTTGTGTGTCGATCTGCAGCAATCGTTTGCGGAGATCTTAAAATATCGCTACCCCGCCTTTATCACATGGGACAGGGTGCATCCCGGCTGGGTGGGGAGCATGGTCATTGCGCGGGCGTTCCTGCGTGCCGTTGGCGCGGAAAGGAGTGTGCAGCCTGCCGCGGAAAACCAAGAGAAGAATATGGAACGGAGAATACAATGAAACTCAAATATCTCGGGACGGCAGCGTATGAGGGCGTGCCCGCATTGTTCTGCCGGTGCGGTGTGTGCACAAAGTCGCGTCTTGCGGGCGGGCGGAACGTCCGCTCCCGCCAACAGGCGCTCCTTGACGGCGCGCTGCTGTTCGATTACAATGCGGACACCGTGAGTCATGCGCAGCGGTACGGGCTCGACCTGCACGGCGTCCGCGACTGCCTCATCACGCACAGCCACTGCGACCATCTCTACCCGGACGACGTAGAGATCGCGGCAAAGCCGTACAGCCACGAGCACCCGCCCATCCGTTTCTATGCGGCGGAGGACGGGTATAAAAAACTGCTGCCGTTTGTCAAAAAAGAGGACAGCAATGCGTCTGCAATGCGTGTGGAGGCGGGGAAGAAATTTATCACCACAGGCGGATTTTACGTTCTGCCGCTCCCTGCCGATCACGATGCGTCCACATCGCCCGTTGTCTATGCGGTGGAAAAGGACGGTAAGCGGATGTTGTACGCGCATGATACGGGGATGTTTCCCGAGGAGACGTTTGCGGGGCTTGCCGCATTCGGAACGCTCGATCTTATCTCATTTGACTGCACGGGATGCCTCGGCTTTGGGGGCGCGTGGAGACAGGGACACATGAGTTTGCAGACGGTGAAGGAAGTGTTTACAAGGCTGTGTGCGCTCGGCGCGGCGGACGGACACACCGTAAAGGTCCTCAGCCACTTTTCGCACAACGGCGGGCAGACGTACGACGAAATGCGCGCCATTGCCGAACAGGAGGGTTATCTCGTCGCGTACGACGGTATGGAGGTCACATTCTGATGCGCGCGGTACTGTTTGACAAAGACGGTACGCTCATGCAGTTCTCGCCCTTCTGGGTACCCGTCGCCGAAAGGGCGTTTTCGTCGCTCGCCGCGCGCCTCGGTGCGCCGCAACGTGCGGCGGCGCTCAAAGAGGCGGTGGGGCTTAAAGACGGCAGCGTCCGGAATGGCGGCGTGCTCTGCGCGGGAACGTACGCGCAGATGGCGCTTGTCGTCCGCCGCCTCTTCCCCGAGCGCGGCGCACAGATCGCGGCGGAGGAGATGAAGGCGCTCTTTTTGGAATTTGCGGGGGAAGGAGAGGTCGTTCCGACCTGTAAAAATTTGCGAGAAATGCTCATATCCCTGCGCAGGAGCGGCTTATTGCTCTTTGCCGTCACAACGGACTTTCCGGAGATCACGCGCCTCTGCCTTGCAGGGCTGCAGATTTTTGAACTCTTTGAAGAAGTGTACTGCGATGACGGCGTGCATCCCGCAAAGTCCGATCCCGCCGTCATCCGCGAGATCGCAGAAAAATACGGTTTCTCCCCGCGGGAGATGTGTATGGTCGGCGATACGGCTACGGACATTGCATTCGCCCGCGCGGGGGGTATCCGCAGCATCTGTGTCGGCAGCGTCGCGGGGGCGGATGACTATCTTGACGATGTCTCCGCGCTTCCCGCGCTTCTCAACGCAGCTTTATGAAATTCAGTCTGACAAAATACATCCTGCCCTCCGTCATCTCCATGGTGCTCGTGGGTGCGTATACGAACATCGACGGACTGTTCATCGGGAACGCCGCCGGTGACGACGGCATCGCCGCCATCAACATCGTCTGGCCCATCGTGGCGTTCATCACATCGTTGGGAACGGGCATCGGCGTGGGCGGTTCGGTCATCGTCAGCAACCTGCGCGGCAGGGGAGAGGAGCTGCGCGCGGAGAACGCGCGGCGCACGTCGCTGGTGCTGCTCTTTTTGGCGGGGATCGCGGCGACGCTTGTGCTCTTTTTCAGCTATTCCCCGCTCCTTGCGCGAATGGGTGCAGAGGGGCGCGTGCTGGAATATGCCGAAAATTATGCCTTTGTTGTCACGCTCGGCAGCATTTTTCAGGTATCGGGTGCGGGATTGGTGGTGTTGCTCCGCTGCGACGGAAAGACAGGCCACGCCATGCTCTACACGGCGGCGGGTCTCGTCATCCATATTCTCCTTGATTGGCTGCTTGTGCAAAGGTATGTGTTGTACGGTGTCGCCGTCTCCACGGTCGCCGCGCAGGCGGCAGTCATGTTGTTCGGGCTGTGCTCCTATCGCATCGGGCGCGGCAACAAGTGTAACATGGCGTTTGCGGGGGAGATCCTGCGCTCTTCGCTCGCGCCCTTCGGCGTCAACTTTGTCTCCTCGCTCGTGCTGCTGTTCACAAATTATTTCGCCCTGATGGCAGGCGGAACGGCGGCGGTGAGCGCCTACGGGGTGATGAGCTATGCCGTCTATACATACGACTACGTCTTTCAGGGCGTGTGCGATGGCGTGCAGCCCGTCATCAGCTACTGCGTCGGCGCGGACGACATCGCACAGAAAAAACGCGCGGTGCGCAGTGCGATCATCTTGCTTGCCGTGCTTTCCGTCCTGTTCGCACTCATTACGCCGCTCATGATCTGGTGTCTTCCAAGGCTTTTCGCGGTGTCCGCACAGGCGGAGATGTTCATGCGCAGCGGGCTCATCATCTACGCATTCTCTTATCCGTTCAAAGCCGCGGTCAAGTTTTTGTGCGCCTTGCATTACTCGCATAAAAAAGTGTGGCTTGCCAATCTTTGCACCTATATCGACCCGCTCATCTTCACGCCGCTCTTCCTCGTTCTTCTTCCGATGGGTCTGGGGATGGACGGCATCTGGGCGGCGCTCCCGCTCACCCAGATAGCGGTCTTTCTTATCGGTGCGGGCGTGAGTGTGCTTGTCTATCAAAAATCGCGGCACCGCAAGCCGCAGAAGGAGCATTCATGAGGATCGGCGGTATATTTTTGGGCGTTGCGCAGGACTGTGGCGTATTCGTCCTTGAAAGAAATTTTTTCTGCACGTCCCGCCCCGTGTCCGCGCGCCTGCGGGCGACGGCACTGGGACTGTATATCGCCGAACTGAACGACGGACGCGCGGGCTGTGCGCGACTCACGCCCGGCTGGACCTCTTACGGCAGCCGTCTGCAGGTGCAGGAGTACGACGTCTCTGCACTTGTCATGCAGGGGGAGAACATTCTGCGCATCACCGTTGCGGAGGGTTGGTACTGCGGCCGTCTGGGCTGGGCAGGTAAGTCGCATCTCTACGGCGACTGCCCCGCCGCGCTTGCAGAACTTGTGCTCACCGACGGCTCCGGAAGGCGGACGGTCATTGCCACCGGAAAGGACTGGACGGCGCGCGAAAGTCATATCCGCGCCTCGAGCCTCTACGATGGGGAGGTGCACGACTTTATCGCGCCGCAAAGTCCTCTCACGACGTGTGCTGTCTCCTATCCCAAAGAACGGCTCATCCCGCAGCAGTGCGAATGCGTGTGCGACATCGAGCGCATCCCGCCCGAGCGTGTGTTTACGACGCCGAGAGGAGAGTACGTGTTCGATTTCGGGCAGAATATTGCGGGCGTGGCGGAAGTGAAAACGGACGCGTCGTTTGTCGGAGAACTCACGCTCACCTATGCGGAGGCGTTGGACGGCGACGGGAACTTCTACACGAAAAATCTGCGCACCGCACGGGCGACGGACGTCCTGCGGGCTCGCGGCAGCCATCTCTTTGCGCCCGAGTTCACCTATCACGGATTCCGCTATCTGCGCATGGAGGGCGCCCGCCTTCCTCCGGAGTGCGTTTGCGCCGTCGTGCGGCATACCCGCCTTATGCAGACGGGGACGATCAAAGCGGGAAACGCGCGTTTTGACAGGCTCATAAAGAACATCGTGTGGAGCCAGCGCAATAATTTTGTGGACATTCCCACCGACTGCCCGCAGCGGGACGAGCGTCTCGGCTGGACGGGAGACATCAACGTGTTCTGCCGCACGGCGGCGTATAACTTCGACATCCGCGCCTTCATGAAAAAGTGGCTTGCCGATCTTCGTGCCGATCAGACGGAGGACGGCGTTCCCTTTGTCGTGCCCGATATTTTTGCGGAGGGGACGTCGGATGCCCTCTGGAGTGACTGCGTAACGATGATCCCGTGGACATTGTATGAAATGTACGGGGACGTATGCTTTCTTTCGGACAACTTCGAGGCAATGAAGCGCCATCTGCGCGCCGTCCGGAAGCATCTGAAAGACGGGCTCGTCGCAAGCGGGCATCAGTATGGCGACTGGCTTGCCATGGACGGGGAGCGTTGTTTCGGGGACGCGGGCGGCGGAACGGACGTGTGGTATCTCGCAAACGTGTTTTATGCGGTGAGCCTGCGCATCGTCGCCGACTCTGCCCGTATCCTCGGGGATCGGGATGCGGAAAAATTCCGCAAAGAGTACGAACGTCACCTCTCGCGCATCCGGAGGGAATATTTTACCGCAAGCGGCAGGCTCGCCTTTTCCACGGTGACCGCGGAGGCGGTCGCGTTGCATTTTTCCGTCGTTCCCGAGCGGTTTCGCCCGCGGCTTGCCGCCGAGCTCAACGCGAATGTCGTGCGGCATGGTTTTCGCGTCACGACGGGGTTTGTCGGAACGCCGTATCTCCTGTTTGCGCTCGCCGACAACGGGTATTGGGAAACGGCGCGAAAAGTACTCATGAATAGCGCCTGCCCGGGCTGGCTGTACGAGGTGGATATGGGCGCGACGACCATCTGGGAGAGGTGGGATGCCGTGACGCATGACGGCGCGCCCTCTCACCGCCACGGGATGAATTCCTTCGATCACTATGCCTACGGCTCTGTCATGGAATTTGTGTGGCGCCGCATCGCGGGCATCGAGGCAAAGGAGGCGGGCTTTGCAAAAATTTTCGTCGCGCCGCACCCCGTCAGGGGGCTGCCGTGCCTGAAAGCGGAGTACGAGAGCGTGCGCGGCAAGATCCGTTCGGAATACGTCCAAAAGGACGGAAAAATCACATACGTTGTGGAAATTCCGGAGCATACCGAGGCGGAGATCGTGCTCCCCGGCGAGGCGCCCCTTTTTGTCACGGGCGGCAAACACACCTTTGTGCGCGATTCGGAGGGGCTTTCTTGCGAACCCTTCACGCCCGAGAGCACCGTTTTGGAGGTGTTTGAAAATCCCAAGGCGACGAGAGCATTCAACGAGGTGTTCGGCGGCATCTTCACGGGCAGCGAAATTGCCTGGATGAAGGGCGAGCCCAAGACCTTGCAGTTCATGGCGGAGTTCCGCGACATGGAGGGCAAGATGAAACTTGCCGACTTCCCTCAAATGCTTCAACGTGCAAACGAAATCTTCAAGAGGTTATAAGAATGATGAAAACGGTAAAACAATTGACTGCGGAGGAAAAGCTGCGTCTCATCTGCGGAAAGGGACGCTGGTATACGGAGGACTTCGGCGGGAAACTGCCGCAGATCATGGTATCGGACGGGCCCGTGGGGCTGCGTACGGAACGCGAGAGGTTTGGCAAGACGGAGACTATCCCCGCGGTGGGGTATCCCGCCATCCAGCTCCTTGCAAACACCTGGAGCACGGAGTGCGCACAGGAGATGGGCGAATGCCTTGCGGACGACTGCCTTGAGCGCGGCGTGGACATCCTGCTCGCGCCCGGGGTAAACATCAAGCGCCATCCCTTGAACGGGCGGAATTTTGAGTATTTTTCGGAGGATCCCTGCCTTGCCGGTACGCTTGCGGGTCACTATATCGAGGGGGTACAGAAGAGGGGCGTCGGCGTGTGTCTCAAACATTTCTGCTGCAACAACCTCGAGTATGACCGCCTGCATCAGACGAGCGACGTCGATGAACGCACTCTGCGCGAGATCTACTATGCGCCCTTCGAGATGGCGTGCGCCTTTCATCCCGTGAGCGTGATGTGCAGCTACAACCGCATCAACGGCACTTACGGCGCGGAATATAAGAAGGGATTTGACGTTTTGCGCGCGGAGTTTGGGTTTGACGGGGCGATCTTCTCGGATTGGGACGCTGTGCGCGACAGGACTGCGTCTGCCAAGGCCGGGCTTGATCTCGAGATGCCATTTTCCCAAAAGAATTACGACAAACTGTGCGCGGACTACCGCGCGGGGAAGCTTTCCGAGGAGGAGCTGGACGCCTGCGCGGAGCGAGTTCTCGGGCTCATCGCGCGCTGCAAGGAGATGCGCAAGGGAAAGACGGCGCAGAGTACCGAGGCGGAGCGCAGGCTTGCGGCAAAGCGCATCGCCTCCGAGGGCATGGTGTTGCTGAAAAACGAAGGCGTATTGCCGATCTGCGGCGGGACCTCGGTCATGGTGGGGGGATGTTTCGCCAAACCCGACACGGTGGATATGCAGCGCGGCGGCGGTTCGGCGTGCGTGGAGTGGCTGGATACTTCCTTTGATTTGCCTGCGCGTCTTGCGCAGTGCGGCTGCAAAACAGTGTACGAGGGCGCGTTTCGCTACGACGGCGTCAACTCCAATATGCAGAACGCGCGTACGGCTTTGCAGCTTGCCGCGCAAAACGAAGTCGCGGTGGTGTGCGTGGGGACGGGCGGCGCGTTCGAATACGAGGCGGGGGACCGCGAGACACTGCGTCTGCCCGACGTGCAGGAGCGCGCCATCCTCGAGATCGCGCAGCAGTGCGCAAAGACGGTCGTCGTCGTGTTCGCGGGCGGCGCGGTGGATATGAGCGCATGGGCGGACAAAGTGCAGGCGATCGTGTTCGCGGGCTTCTCCGGCATGGGAGGAGACGAGGTGATCGCGGATATCCTCACCGGAAAGATCAACCCGAGCGGCAAACTTTCGGAGACCTTCCCGCTCTCGCTTTCCGATGTTCCCGCGGCAAATGCCTATCGGTGCGCGGGCGTCACGCGCTATGCGGAGGGGCTGGATGTGGGCTACCGCTATTTCGACAGTTACGATGTGCCCGTGCTGTATCCGTTCGGGTACGGGTTGAGTTACTCCGCATTTACATACAGCGGTCTGCGTCTTAAAGCGGATGGCATGGCGCTGGAAATCGGATATGAAATTGAAAATATTTCCAATCGGGACGGCAAGGAGATCTCGCAGGTGTATGTGCGGGAGTGCGCGCCGCTCGTCTACCGCCCCAAAAAGGAGCTCAAAGCGTTCGCCAAAACGCAGGTGTGTGCGGGCGGAAGGGCGCAGGTCGCGCACCGTCTGTGCGAGCGTGCGTTCGCGCATTGGTCCACTGCAAACGACAGATGGGAAGTCACGGACGGTATTTACGAGATCATGGTTGGCGCGTCGGTTTCGGATATCCGCCTTTGTGCGAAGGTGCGCATTGCGGACGGGAAGATCGAAGTCCTGATTTGAATGATGGAAGAATGGAAGTATCTCGCAAGCGTGCTGCTTGCGGTGGTGTTAGGGTTCGCTATCGGGTATGAGCGCAAGCTCCGCTATAAGGAGGCGGGCATTCGCACACACACCATCGTATGTGCGGGTGCGGCACTCATTATGGTGGTATCCAAATACGGTTTCGGGGATTCTGCGGAAGCGGACGCCGCGCGCGTTGCGGCGCAGATCGTCACGGGCGTGGGCTTTCTCGGCGCGGGCATTATCGTCTACCGCAAACACGAGATCCACGGGCTTACAACCGCTGCGGGTGTTTGGGCAACGGCGGGCGTCGGCATGGCGGCGGGTGCGGAGATGTACCTGTTCGCAACGGGTTCGGCGGTGATCTTGATCGCGGTGCAGTGCCTGATGCACGTAAAATGCCGCTTTTTCCGCACGAAAAAGTACTACCAGATCAAAATTTGTTTTGTGAACGGCGGAGAAGAATGCGGAAAGATCAAAGAACTCTTTCAGACGGACAGATTCAATCGCCTCGTGATTGAACGTAAGGGCGGGGAAACGGTGTATCACGCCACGCTGAACACGGATGAGGAGTATTCCTCGGCACGTCTGCAGGAGATCATGGCGGAAAATCCGTTCATCAAATCGCTTGAACGCTGCGACGAAGGCTGAACGCTGCGCAGAGTGATTCTATGCTCTTTCCACATGGACGGGGCTGCAAATTTCGGAAACATACAAAAGGAGCTAACAATATGGAGCAGATCATCTACGGCAATCTTCGCGTACAGCTTTTGAACGAAGACGTGGTGCGTATCGAGCGCGCGGGGAAGAAGGGGTTTTGCGATCGGGCGACCTTCTTCATCCCCTCGCGCGCGCAGTGTGAAGGGGCGCGCATCGCCTATTCACAGGAGGGGAGCGTTCTTTGTTTCGGGGAGTATGAACTCTATCTGCCCGAGGACGGAAAGAGCCTTTCGGGCATCAAGCTCGAAAAGAACGGAAAGCGGGTGTATACCCACCGCAAGGCGGCAAACAGCGGCGAACTTCCGCCTCTTGACAAGACGCCCGAAGTATTCATGGTCGCCGACAGCCCCCGGATCCTCGTCCCCGAGGGCGGGTACTCCGCGGACAGAAAGGGAGAGTACGTCGTCGAAGAAAACACACAGGATATCTACCTTCTCCTGTGCGGCAAGGACTACAAAAAGCTGCGCCGCCTGTATGTGGAGCTGACGGGCAGGAGTGAGTTCGTCCGCCTCTCCACGCTGGGCGGCTGGGAGAGCAAGTACTACGCCTATTCCGAGGAGGAGGCGAAGAAGCTCATTCTCGATTATGAAAAGTACAACATCCCGCTCGACAACATGGTCATCGATACCGATTGGCGGGACTGCGCCGAGGGCTGGGGGTATGACATCAACACCGGGCTTTTTCCCGATATGGCGCGCTTTCTCTCCTTCGCGCACGAGCATGGCGTGGAAGTGATGTTCAACGACCACCCGGAGCCCGTTGCGGGGACGAAGAGCGTGTTCGACGGCGAAGAGATCGCCTACCGCGAGCAGAATTTGCAATCGCTCATGGAATTGGGGCTGGATACCTGGTGGTACGACCGCAACTGGAGCACCCATCTTCTGTCCGCCTCCGACAAGGTGTATTGGGAAACGTTCGGGCTGTATCTCTTTACCGACATCACGCGGCACTTTTATCAGAAAAAGGCGGGCAGCAAAGAGGTCTACCGCCGTCCCGTCATCATGGGGAACGTCGTCAACGTCGTCAACGGGTGCTATCAGGGCATCAAAGACACTGCCTCACACCGCTACTCCATCCAGTGGACGGGGGATATCTTCTGCGACGAAGATTCCCTCGCGCGGGAAGTGGCGACCATGATCAGGGCGTCGGAGAACTGTATCGCCTACGTGAATTCCGACTGCGGCGGGCACATCGGCGACCCCGAAAAGGAGCTGTTTGTCCGCTGGATGCAGTTCGGAACGCTCTCGCCCGTGTTCCGCCCGCACTGCACGAACACTGTCAAGCGCCCGCGTGACCCGTGGGTGTATGACGAGGAGACGATAAACATTGTGCGGGAGTACAACAACCTGCGCTATCGCCTGCTGCCCGTTCTCTACAATGCCGCGCACGAGAACTATGAGACGGGCACGCCCATCTTCCGCCGCTTGGGGTGGAGCTATCCTCATGACAGGCGCGCCGTCAGGTGCGAAAATGAGTATATGCTGGGGGAGGACCTGCTCATCCGTCCCGTGGTGGGCAGGGAATCCTTCCCCGTACCGAGGGGGAATTTCGTCACGCCCGTCAAAGCAACCTATTATAACGGCAGAGAATGCGAGGGCGCGCCGCTTGCGCGGGCGGAGTATCCCATGCTCAATATGGTGCTAAATCACGAGGCACCCGAAAAGGGCGTGCCCGTGTACGATTTCTCGGCGCGGTTTGAAACGGAAGTGCGGTTTGAACATGATACGCAGCTCTTTGTCAGTTGCGATGACGGCGCGACGGTGTGGGTGGACGGCGAAAAGGTGTTCGAGGACAAGACGCTGCACTCCGCGATGCGCTTCCCGCTCAATGTCGTAGAGGGCGGAAGGACACACAAGGTCGTCATCGAATACTTCCAGGCGGGGGGCGAGGCGTCGATCGGGCTGTTCTGTAAGGAACTCGAACAGGGCGATAAAGTGTCCGTCTATCTTCCCGCAGGCAGATGGCTGGACGCGTTCGACGGCAAGGTATACATGGGCGGCAAGACCATCCGCAAATCGTACGGCCTGCGCGAAATGCCGCTGTTCGTGCGGCTGGGTTCGCTCATTCCGCTCGCATACGAGGCGAAAAACACCAAGGAACAGAAGTGGGACAGGCTTGTTTTCGACTGCTATCCCGATAAGTACGCCTCGGACACGGGGTGCCTCTATGAGGACGACGGGGAGACGACCGCGTACATGGGTGGGGCGTACCGCAAGACGGGGTATCATGTCCGCTATCTTGCGGGGGAGAACGCGTTTGCCGTGACCATGTCCGCGGCGGAGGGCACGTTTGAAGGCACGCGCGCCTGTGCGGAGCGCGAGATCGCCGTCAAGTTCCACGAGCTCAAATGCGGAAAGGTGAAAAAGGTCACCGTGAACGGGACGGAAGTCGGCTTTGTGCGCACGCCCAAGGAGGCGGGCGCCTTCCCGCTCGGCACGGGGATGCCCGCGCCCGATTCGGACGTAACCTTCCTCACCTTCCGCACCGACGTCGGCAGGGAATACACCGTCAAATTTTATCTTTAAAAAAGGGTCCCACCGGCAAGAGTCGGTGGGTTCCTTTTTTTCCGTGTAAGATCCGTTCGATTGTAATTCTCAAGGAAATCAAAATGGAGGATCAAAAACTTGGCAAAACAACAGAAAGTCAAATGCAATGGAGCGGATCTACGATCGTATGAAAAAAATTTGTAGAAATTTTTGCAGGACCCGTCAACTTCTTTCTCAAAAACCTCCTTTTTATTATGAGATGGATTTCTCTTTTGCAAACCGCTCAATTTCCTGTATCCTCAATTACACGTCTGCCTCCGTCGCTTTTGGGGGATCTCTGCGCAGGAAAGAGCGCGTATGCAGCGATCAAGAAGGGCAATCGGATCGGATATGATCTTGCCAAAGAATTCTATAACACATTCGGGGTGCTTGCATTCCTTTCCGTGTTCGACTTTGAAGGGGAAACGCTCGGCGATTTCGGGAGCAAGTTTGTCGAGGCGATAGATGCCATAATTGTTACAAGAAGGCTATGCCGAATACTATTCCGTTGAGCTTGCGGAGAAAGTCAACCGCGGCATGACGGACAATGCCTTAAAAGCAATGTCGAACGGCGGCATTACTCCACTCGGCTACTATCTCGATGACGAACAGCACTTGCAGATTGACGAAAGAAAAGCGCCGTTCGTGAGAGAGATTTTTCAAAGATATGCCGACGGCGAGATGATAAAGACGATTATCGACGATATGAACGCACGCGGCGTGGGCATTACCGTGCGGATGAAAAAGAAGGCAGGTAAAAAGGCATACGAAAAGCCGCTCGGCTATAACAACGTGCGCAGAATGCTCTCCAACCGCAAGTATATCGGCGAATACCGTTTCAAAGACATTGTGATTGAGGACGCAATTCCCGCTATCATTGACAAAGACCTGTTTGAGAAAGTGCAGAAACGCATTGCCGTAAACACGCGCGCCTGCAATCCATAAAGCAGAAGATGAATATTTACTGACCACACACCTTTTCTGCGGCAAGTGTAAGGCGATGATGATAGGCGACAGTGGCAAGGGCAAAAAAGGCATAGTCTATCATTACTACAAGTGCGTGAACACAAAGAAAAGACACACCTGCGACAAAAAAGCTATCGGCAAAGAGAAGATTGAAAACGCCGTCATCAAAGCCGTAATGGATAAGATTATGGACGATAAGCTGATGGAGCAGCTTTCGTACAAGCTATACGATTTGCAAATGCAGGGCAGTTCCATACTCCCCGCTCTGCAAGCGCAACTCTCCGACGTGGAGAGTTGCATAGACAATATGCTGAACGCCATTCAGCAGGGTATCGTGCTTGAAAGTACAAAAAAGCGGCTTTCCGACTTGGAAAACCGCAAAAAAGAATTGGAGATTGAA
>CALVTL010000016.1 GCA_944362555.1 uncultured Clostridia bacterium | reverse complement strand
ATGGCAAACGTGAAAGTATACAACATGAAGGGAGAGGAAGTCGGCGACATCGAACTTTCCGAGAAGGTGTTCGGCGCCGATTACAACGAGCCCCTCATCCACCAGGCGGTCGTCACCTATCTCTGCAACCAGAGGCAGGGCACGAAGTCCACGCTCACCCGCACGGAAGTCAGAGGGGGCGGCGCCAAGCCGTGGAGACAGAAGGGCACGGGCCGTGCGCGCCAGGGTTCCATCCGCGCACCCCAGTGGACGAAGGGCGGCGTGGTGTTCGCGCCCAAGAGCCGCGACTTCTCCAAGAAGATGAACCTCACGGCAAAGCGCGGCGCGCTCTGCTCGGCGCTCTCCAAGAAGGTCGCCGACGGCGAACTGTTCGTCGTGGACGAACTCAAGGTCGGCGCTCCCAAGACGAAGGAGATGGAAGCCTTCCGCAAGGCGATGAAGCTGGATAAGCGCACCGTCGTCGTTATGGACGAAAATGACGAGAACGTCATCCTCGCGGCGCGCAACCTGCCCACGCTCACGACCATTTCCGTCAACGAGATCAACACCTACGAGATCGTTGCGAACGCCGTCGTGGTGCTCACCAAGGGCTCTGTGAAGAAACTCGAGGAGGTGTACGCATAATGGTACCCGAAGACATCATCTTAAAGCCCGTCCTCACCGAGAAGGGCTACGACGGGATCGCCGACAAGCGCTACACGTTCACGGTCGCAAAGTCGGCGAACAAGACGCAAATCAAGATCGCGGTCGAGCAGATGTTCGGCGTGCGCGTTGCAAGCGTCAACACGGTGACTTGCCCCGGCAAGCTCAAGAGAATGGGCCGCAACAGCGGTTATACGCCCAAGACGAAGAAGGCGATCGTGCAGCTTGCCGAGAACAGCAAGCCCATCGAGCACTTCAACTCGTTATCGTAACAGCGGAGGTCAATCATGGCAGTCAAGAGATATAAACCCACCTCTCCCGCGCGCCGTCTCATGACGGTCCCTGCCTACGGCGAGATCGCCAAGGCAAAGCCCGAGCGCTCCCTTCTGGAAGATCAGCGCAAGTCGGGCGGCAGGAACCACGCGGGCAAGATCACCGTCCGCCACATCGGCGGCGGCAACAAGAGAAAGTACCGCATCATCGATTTCAAGCGCAATAAAGACGGCATCCCCGCCAAGGTCGCCAGCATCCAGTACGATCCCAACCGCAGCGCGTACATCGCGCTCCTCGTCTATGCGGACGGCGAAAAGCGCTACATCCTCGCGCCCGTCGGGCTCAACGTGGGCGACACGGTGATGAGCGGTTCGGGTGCGGACATCAAGGTCGGCAATGCGCTTCCGCTCGCCGACATCCCCGTCGGCACCACGGTGCACAACATCGAAATGAAGCCCGGCCGCGGCGGCCAGATCGCCAGAAGCGCGGGCATCTCCGCACAGGTCATGGCGCGCGAGGGCGCGTATGCGACCATCAAGATGCCTTCGGGCGAGATGCGCCTCATCCCCGCCGTCTGCCGCGCGACCATCGGTCAGGTCGGCAACGTCGAGCACGAGATCATCCGCATCGGCAAGGCGGGCAAGACGAGACACCTCGGCATCCGTCCCACCGTGCGCGGTTCGGTCATGAACCCCAACGACCACCCTCACGGCGGCGGCGAAGGCAAATCGCCCGTGGGTCATGCCGGTCCCGAGACGCCTTGGGGCAAGCCCGCTCTCGGCTATAAGACGAGAAAGAAGAAGAACCCGACAAGCAAGTTCATCCTGAAGAGGATCAATTAAGGGAGGAAGATACCATGTCGAGAAGCGTTAAGAAAGGGCCTTACGTCGAAGCCAAGTTGCTTGCACGCATCGAGGCGATGAACGAGGCAAACGAAAAGAAGGTATTAAAGACCTGGTCGAGAGCATCGACGATCTTCCCCCAGATGGTCGGACACACGATCGCCGTCTACGACGGGAGAAAGCACGTCCCCGTGTATGTGACGGAGGACATGGTGGGCTGCAAGCTCGGCGAGTTCGCTCCCACGAGAACATTCAAAGGGCATACGTCCGCCAAGACGAGCGCGCCCGGGAAGAAGTAAGGAGATAAGCCATGGCGACGAATATGAAGAAGAAGACGGCCCGCGTCGAAGAGAAGAAAGAAACGCGTCCCTATGCCGTCGCAAAATACGTCCGCGTCTCTCCCTACAAGGTGCGCACGGTGCTCGACCTCATCCGCGGCAAGAGCGTGCGCGAGGCGCAGGCCATCCTCGAGAACTGCGTGAACGGCGGCGCCGCTCCCACCAAGAAGGTGCTCATGAGCGCGGTTGCCAACGCGGAGCACAACCAGGGCATGGACAGGGGCGATTTGTACGTCGCTGCCTGCTATGCAGACGGCGGCACGATGCTCAAGCGGATGCAGCCCGTCTCCAAGGGCAGAGGGCACGCCATCCTCAAGAGAACGAGCCACATCACGGTCATTCTGGACGTCAAGAAAGCGGAGGGAGAAATCTAACATGGGTCAGAAAGTCAATCCGAACGGTCTGAGAGTAGGCATCATCAAGGGCTGGGACACGCAGTGGTACGCCGATAAAAAGGAGTTCTCCGCGTTCCTCAAAGAGGACCATTCCATCCGCACGTTCTTAAAGAAGAAGTACTACGCCGCTGCCGTGTCGCGCATCCTCATCGAGCGCGCGGCGGGCAGGATCGTCGTTACGGTCTACACGGGCCGTCCCGGCGTGCTCATCGGCAAGGCAGGCTCCGAGATCGAAGTCATCAAAAAGGAGCTCGCCAAGATCACCAAGGGCAAGCCCGTCAGCGTCAACATCACCGAAGTGAGAAAGCCCGACGCGGACGCGCAGCTCGTTGCCGAGGGCGTCGCCGCCCAGCTTGAAAAGCGCGTCGGCTTCCGCCGTGCGTTGAAGCAGGCGATCGGCAGGACGATGCGCGCGGGCGTCAAGGGCGTCAAGATGCAGGTCAGCGGCCGTCTCGACGGGCGCGAAATCGCGGGATGCGAGCACTATCACGAGGGCAGCATTCCCCTTCAGACGCTGCGTGCAGACATCGACTACGGCTTTGCAGAGGCGCACACGACGTTCGGCATGATCGGCGTCAAGTGCTGGATCTACAAGGGTGAAGTCCTGAAAGCCGCAAAGAAGGCGGAAGGAGGCAGATAATGTTAATCCCCAAGAGAGTCAAGAGAAGAAAGCAGCACCGCCCCAACATGAAGGGCAGTGCGCAGAAGGGAAATATCGTCGCATACGGCGAGTACGGCCTCGTCGCCGAAGAGCAGGGCTGGATCAAGTCCAACCAGATCGAGGCAGCCCGTATCGCCATGACGCGTTTCATCAAGCGCGGCGGTCAGGTCTGGATCGACATTTTCCCTCATAAACCCATTACCCGTCACCCCGCCGAAGCCCGTATGGGTTCGGGCAAGGGCAATGTCGAGTACTGGATCGCACCCGTCAAGCCCGGCAGAGTGATGTTCGAGATGGCGGGAGTGAGCGAGGACGTCGCCCGCGAAGCGATGCGTCTGGCGGCACACAAGCTGCCCGTCAAGTGCAAGTTCGTGAAGAAGGCGGACGTTCAAGCCGAGAAAACGGCAGAAGGCGGTGAATCCTGATGAAAGCAAACGAATTTCACAATATGACCGACGTTGAGCTGACGCAGAAGCTGCAGGATTTGAAGAGCGAGCTCTTCAACCTCCGCTTCCGTCACGCATCGGGACAGCTCGAAAACCCCGTCTCGATCAGAACGTGCAAGAGGGACATCGCCCGCGTGAACACCGAGCTTCGCGCGCGTCAGGCGAAGTGAGGAGGACAGACATGGATAGAAATCTGAGAAAAGAGATCGTGGGTATCGTTGTCTCCGACAAGATGGATAAGACCGTCGTGGTCGCCGTGTCCGAGAAGCGTCCCCACCCCCTCTATAAAAAGACCATCACCTACACCCGCCGCTTCAAGGCGCACGACGAGAACAATGAGTGCGGCGTCGGCGACACGGTGCGCATCGTCGAGACGCGCAAGCTCAGCAAAGACAAGAACTGGCGCGTTGCCGAGATCGTCGAAAGGGCGAAGTAACGCGGGAGGAGAACGAATATGATACAACCTCAGACCAGACTCAAAGCGGCGGACAATTCGGGCGCCAAGGAGCTCATGTGCATCCGCGTGCTCGGCGGTTCCTTCCGCAGGAGCGGCAACATCGGCGACGTCATCGTCGCATCCGTCAAGACGGCGACCCCCGGCGGCGCCGTCAAGAAGGGCGACGTCGTCAAAGCCGTCATCGTCAGAAGCTCCAAGGGCATCCGCCGTCCGGACGGCACCTACATCCGTTTCGACGACAACGCCGCAGTCATCATCGATAACCAGAAGCAGCCCAAGGGGACGCGTATCTTCGGCCCCATCGCAAGAGAGCTCAGAGAGAAGGATTATATGAGGATCATCTCTCTCGCGCCCGAGGTCCTGTAAGGAGGAGCACCCATGAAAGTCAAAGTCAATGATAACGTGCTCGTTCTCACGGGCAAATACAAGGGTAAGCAGGGCAAGGTGTTAAAGACCTATCCCGACGCGAACAAGGTCGTCGTGGAGGGCGTCAACCTCGTCCACAAGCACGAGAAGGCGAGAAAAGCCAACGAGACGAGCCGCATCGTCACCGAGGAGGCGCCCATCGACGTCTCCAACGTGGAAGTCGTCTGCGACAAGTGCGGCAAGGCGACGCGCGTCGCGCACACCGTCATCGACGGCAAGAAGGTGCGCGTCTGCAAGAAGTGCGGCGCCTCGCTCGACAAGGCTTACGTCAAGAAGGTAAAGGCACAGCAGGCTGCTGCGGAAGAGGAAGCGCCCAAAAAGCGCACCAGAAAGCGCAGTGCCAAGAAGGCAGAAGAGACCGCCCCCGAGGGCGAAGAGAAGTGAGGAGCGGAGGTTAAGTCATGGCAGAAAAGAAATCGGCAGCCAAGGCTGCAAAGACCGAAGCGCCCGCAACGATGAGCGCAAACCGCGTCAAGGCGTTTTACGACAAGGAAGTTGTCCCCGCCCTCATGAAGAAGTTCGGCTATAAGTCGGTCATGCAGGTGCCCCGCATCGAGAAGATCGTCATCAACACCGGTCTCGGCGACATCAAGGACAACCAGAAGTCCATGCAGATCATCGAGAACGAACTCAAGCAGATCACGGGTCAGAAGCCCATCTACCGCAAAGCCACCAAATCGGTCGCAAACTTCAAGGTCCGCGAGGGCATGAACATCGGCCTTAAGGTGACGCTGCGCGGCGCAAGGATGTACGACTTCTTCGATAAGCTCGTCTCCATCGCCCTTCCCCGCGTGCGCGACTTCCGCGGCGTGTCGGACAAGGCGTTCGACGGCAGAGGCAACTATGCCCTGGGCCTTAAGGAGCAGCTCATCTTCCCCGAGATCACCTACGATCAGGTGGAGAAGATCAGAGGCATGGACGTGTGCATCGTCACGACGGCGCAGACGGACGAAGAAGCGAGAGAGCTTTTGAGGGCGCTCGGAATGCCCTTCAAGAAGTGAGGATACGGTTATGGCAAAGAAGTCAATGATCAATAAACAGCAGAGAACGCCCAAGTTCTCGACGAGAGCGTACACCCGCTGCTCCATCTGCGGACGTCCGCACGCGGTGCTGCGCAAGTACGGGATCTGCCGTATCTGCTTCCGTGAACTCGCCTACAAGGGACAGATCCCCGGCGTGAAGAAGTCGAGCTGGTAAGGAGATAGAGAAATGACAGATCCCATCGCAGATATGCTCACCAGAATCAGGAACGCCCTCATGGTCAGAAAGGAGACCGTGGAGATCCCCGCTTCCAACATGAAGCGCGAGATCGCCCGCATCCTCCTGGAAGAAGGCTATGTGAAGGACGTCAAGGAGACGGGCGAGGGCTACAAAGCAAACCTCGTCGTCACGCTCAAATACACGGAGGACGGCAAGTCCGTCATCTCGGGGCTCGAGCGCGTCTCCAAGCCCGGTCTGCGCACCTACAAGGGCGCGCAGAATATGCCCAAGGTGCTGGGCGGGTTCGGCATCGCCGTCATCTCCACCAGCAAGGGCATCATGACGGATAAGCAGGCAAAGGCCGCAAACGTGGGCGGCGAAGTGCTCTGCTACGTCTATTAAGGAGGGAATTATGTCGAGAATCGGTAAAATGAGTATCGCGGTTCCCGCCGGCGTCAGCGTCGAGTTCAAGGACTCCGTCGTCACCGTCAAGGGTGCGAAGGGGACGCTCACGCAGAAAGTGACGGGCGCCATCGATGTCAAAAACGAGGACGGTCACGTTCACGTCATCGCCCTCGACGAATTGCAGCAGACCAACGCGCTCCACGGGCTCTACCGCGCGCTCATCGCCAACATGGTGAAGGGCGTCTCGGAGGGCTACACGAAGGGGCTGGAAGTCAAGGGCGTCGGCTGGAAGGTGGCGATGCAGGGCAACAAGCTCGTCCTCAACGTCGGCTTCTCGCACCCCATCGAGTTCCCCGCCCCCGAGGGCATCAAGATCGAGTGCCCCTCCGCAACGGAGATCACCGTTTCGGGCGTGGACAAAGTGCTTGTCGGGCAGGTCGCGGCAGATCTGCGCGCCATCCGCAAGCCCGAACCTTACCACGGCTACGGGATCCGCTACAAGGGCGAGCACGTCGAGCACAAGGAAGGCAAGACTTCCGGTAAGGGCAAGAAGTAAAGGAGCGTGAACCATGATCACAAAAATCGATAAGAACGCGGTCCGTCAGCGCCGTCACGCTCGCGTCCGCAAGCAGGTCTCGGGGACGGCAGAGACGCCCCGCCTCAACGTTTACAGAAGCCTCAACCACATCTATGTGCAGGTCATCGACGACGTGAAGGGCGTGACGATCGCCTCCGCCTCCACGATGGAGAAGAGCATCCGCGAGCAGCTCGCGGGCAAGACCAAGACGGAAGCCGCCAAGCTCGTCGGGCTTACGGCAGGCGAACGCGCCAAGGAGAAGGGCGTCACGACGGTCGTGTTCGACCGCGGGGGCTACCTCTACACGGGGCGCGTGAAGGCAGTCGCAGACGGCGCGCGCGAAGCCGGACTCGATTTCTGAGGAGGAGATGACAATGGCAAGAGAAAACAGACCTCAGAGGAGACAGGAAGAAAACGACGGTCTCATCAAAAAGACCATCGAGATCAACCGCGTGAGCAAGACCGTCAAGGGCGGCAAGAATATGCGGTTCGCAGCGCTCGTCGTCGTCGGCGACGGCAACGGCAAGGTCGGCTACGGTCAGGGCAAGTCCAAGGAAGTGCCCGAAGCCATCGAAAAGGCGACGCAGGCTGCCAAGAAGAACATGATCAATGTTCCCATCGTTGAGACGACCATCCCGCACGAAGTGCTCGGTGTGTTCGGCAAGGGCGCGGTGCTCATGCTCCCCGCCGAAGCCGGTACCGGCGTCATCGCGGGCGGTCCCGTGCGTGCGGTCATGGAGGCTGCGGGCATCAAGAACATCCGCACCAAGTCGCACGGCACGCAGAACGCGGGCAACTGCATCAAGGCGACCATCGCAGGTCTTTCTTCGCTCAAGACGGCGGAGGAGATCGCGGCACTCCGCGGCAAGTCCGTGGAGGAGATCGTAGGCTGAGGAGGGCGACATTATGGTGAAAGTGACGCTCGTCAAGAGCACGATCGGCGAAGTGAAGTCCGTCAAGGAGACCGTTGCGGCGCTGGGTCTCACCAAGATCCGCACGGAAAAGACGTTTGAGGACACGCCCGCCCTGCAGGGTCAGCTGAAAAAGGTCGCGCACCTTGTCAAGGTGGAGACCGTATAACAGGAGCATCTTATGAGAATCGATACCATCGCTCCCGCAGAGGGGGCAAGAACAACCGAGAAGCGTCTCGGCCGCGGCATCGGCTCGGGGCTCGGCAAGACGTCGGGCAAGGGCCACAAGGGTCAGTGGGCGCGCTCGGGCGGCGGGGTCCGTCCTGGGTTCGAGGGCGGTCAGATGCCGCTCGCGCGCCGCATCCCCAAGCGCGGCTTCAACAACCGCTTCCGTAAGGAGTACGTCATCGTCAATCTTTCCTCGCTTGCAGATCTTCCTGCGGGCACCGTCGTTGACTACGGCTTCGTGCTGTCCAACGGACTTGCAAAGGACGTCAAGAACAATGCAGGTCTCAAGGTCCTCGGCGACGGCGAGCTTGCAGTCGCACTTACCGTGCGCGCTGCCAAGTTCTCCGCAGCGGCAAAAGAGAGCATCGAGAAGGCAGGCGGCACCGCCGAGACAGTCTGAATGTCTCGGCATTCGTCCGTTAAGGACGGCGTACTTCGGTAAGGAGCGGACAAAATGATCGAAACATTGAAAAACGCCTTCCGGAACAAGGACATCAGAAAGAAGATCATCTTTACGCTTCTCCTCCTTCTCCTGTTCCGCGTGGGCTGCTATATCCCCATTCCCGGACTGACGCGCGACACCTTTGCAAGCGCGGTGACGGGCAACGATTTCCTCGCGCTCATGAGCGGCATCACGGGCAGCGCGCTCGCAAACGGCACGCTCTTCGCGCTGGGTATCGGACCGTACATCAACGCGTCCATCATCATGCAGCTTCTGACGGTGGGCATCCCCGCCCTCGAACGTCTCTCCAAACAGGGTGAAGAGGGCAGGAAGAAGATCACCAACATCACGCGTCTTGTCACCATCATCCTCGCCATCGTGCAGTCCATCGGCATCATCGTGCTGTTCGGTCAGAACGAGGGCGCCATCAACACGGCGTACTTCGGCAACGTCCCGGGCGGCATCGGCGAGACGGGCGCCATGTGGGTCGCGGGGGTGTTCATGACCGTCGTGTATACGGCGGGCGCCTGCCTCGTCATGTGGATCGGTGAGCGCATCACCGAGTACGGCGTGGGCAACGGCATCTCCATGATCATCTTCATCGGTATCCTCTCCACGGCGGGCACGACCATCGTCGGCAAGTTCGAGAGCGCGTTCTCGAACGTTCCCAACAGCCTCACGGAGCTCTGGAGCATCCTGCTCTTCGTGGTGCTTGCCGTGCTCATCTTCTTTGCCATCGTCTACGTCGACCTTGCCGAGCGCAAGATCCCCGTGCAGTATGCAAAGCAGGTGCGCGGCACCAAGATGTACGGCGGCCAGTCCTCCGTCATCCCCATGAAGATCACGGGAAGCGGCGTCATGCCCCTCATCTTCGCATACGCCATCATCTCCTTCCCGTCCATGATCATGAGCCTCATTCCCTCCTGCGCGAACGCGCTCGAGTGGTGGACGGCAGAGTTCCAGCAGGGACCCGCGGGCACGGGCATCTACTATATCCTCGTGCTGTGCGTGTTCATCTTCATCTTCTCGTTCTTCTATGCGCAGATCCAGTTCAACCCGGACGACGTCTCGCGCAATATCCAGCAGAACGGCGGCTTCATCCAGGGCATCCGCCCCGGCAAGCCCACGGCGGAGTACCTTTCGCGCATCAATAAGCGCATCACGCTGTTCGGCGCCATCTTCCTGACGCTGGTCGCATTCGTTCCCTCCGTTGCATTCTCGTGGGCGGGCGACGACCTCGTCAACGTGTTCTCGACGACGGGTATCCTCATCGTCGTGTCCGTGGCGCTCGAGTTCGACAAGCAGCTCCAGTCGCAGATCCTCATGAAGAACTACAAGGGCTTCTTGAAGTAAAAATTAAAAGGGGAGGCAAGTTTATGAACCTTATTCTGCTCGGCGCCCCCGGCGCAGGCAAAGGCACGCAGGCAACCAAGATCGCGGAGAGATACGGGCTCATCCACATTTCGACGGGCGACATCTTCCGCGCCAACATCAAAAACGGCACCGAGATCGGCAAACTTGCCAAGTCGTACATCGACAAGGGCGAGCTCGTTCCCGACGAGGTGACCTGTGCGATCGTCAAAGACCGCCTCACCTGGGAGGACGTGGCGAAGTCGAACGGCTACCTTCTGGACGGCTTCCCCCGCAACCTCTTCCAGGCAGAGGAGCTCGATAAGTTCGCCAAGCTCGACGGCGTGGTGAACATCAACATCGACTTCAAGCTCCTCATGGACCGCCTCTGCGGCCGCCGCGTCTGCAAGGAGTGCGGCGAGAGCTATCACGTCTCCACCTTAAACGGCGCCACGACGTGCGCGCGCTGCGGCGGCGAGCTCTATCAGAGGAAGGACGACAACCCCGAGACGGTGGGCAGCCGTCTCAAGGTGTACGAGGAACAGACGGCGCCCCTCATCGACTATTACACGAAGAAGGGCATCATCCTGAACGTCACGGGCACCGAGGCTCCCGCGGAAGTGCTGTTCGAGCAGGTCAAGGCTCTCCTTGACGACCTCGCGAAAAGGGCATGATCGCTTCCAAAACGGAGGAGGAGATCGCGCTCCTGCGCGAACCCTGCCGCATCGTGCGTGACTGCCTTGCGTTCGTTGAAGAGCGCATCCGGGCGGGCATGACGACGCGGGAAGTGGACGAGATGGTCTACAAATTCATCACGGCGAGCGGCGCAGAGCCGAGTTGTCTCGGCTACTGCGGCTACCCCGCGTCGGCGTGCGTTTCCGTCAATGAAGTGGTCGTCCACGGCATTCCCGACGAACGCGTGCTCGAAGAGGGGGACATCGTCAGCGTCGATCTGTGCGCCTATAAGAACGGCTTCCACGGCGACGGCGCCCGCACCTTCTGCATCGGCGAGGTGAGCGACGAGAAGAAAAAGCTCGTCCGCGTCACGCGCGAGTGCTTCTTTGAGGCGGTGGAGGGGTTGAAGGCGGGCACGCCGCTCTACGACATCGGCTACAAAGTGCAGCGTCATGCCGAGAGCAACGGCTTCTCCGTCATCCGTTCCTATACGGGGCACGGCATCGGGCATGAGATGCACGAGGACCCCGCCGTCCCCAATTTCGGGCGCAGGGGCACCGGCCCCCGCCTTCCCGAAAACGCCGTCATCTGCGTCGAGCCGATGATCGCGGCGGGCGGCTGGAGGGTGAAGGTCGAAGAGGACGGCTGGACCGCCGTCACGCTCGACAAAAAGCCCGCGGCGCACTACGAGAACACCATCGTCATCCGTGAAAGCGGTGTCGAGATCCTGACTTTGTGATCATCCCGGAGGAGAGAATGTCCAAGGACGACGTTATCGAAACAGAGGGCAGAGTCATCGAAGCCCTTCCCAATGCAACTTTCAAAGTGCGGCTTACCAACGGCCACGTCATCACGGCGTACATTTCCGGCAAGCTCCGCATGAACTACATCCGTATCATCGAAGGCGACGCCGTCAAGCTGGAGATGAGCCCTTATGATTTGACGAAGGGCAGGATCACTTGGCGCAGCAAATCCTGATCCGGAAAATATTTCTCGCGTGATACTGCGTCGCGGTTACGCACTCCTCGGTCACGTACGTCTGTGTACGCTCCCGTCGTCGTTTGCGCCCGCTCCTTGTCTGACGCGGAACTTTTGTCCCGTATCCTATTTTCGCCGCATTTTCTTCGCAATACGTTGTCGTGCTTGCGCGTTCCCTCGGTCATTTACGTTAGAGTAAACTCCCGTCGGGAACTGCTCGCACTCCTCGTCTTGCTCGAAACTACGACGAAAATCCCTCGGGGGAAATTTCCGTCGCAATTCATTGCCGCGTTCAGTGCGCATCGTTGCGACCCACGCGGGAACCGCTCTGTCGGCGGCGCCAAATCACCTTAAAAATGCAAATAAGGAGAACATCATCATGAAAGTACGTCCTTCCGTCAAGCCCATGTGCGACAAGTGCAAGGTCATCAAGAGAAACGGAAAAGTTATGGTCATCTGCTCGAAGGACAAGAGCCACAAGCAGAGACAGGGTTAAGTTCTGCCCGTAAAACAGTTGACAGACTGCGGGAAAGTATGCTATAATATTTTCCACGGTTTGGAATAAAACCTTGGAGCAATCCATTCAAACGCAGCAAAAGAAGCGGATCCTGGCACAAATCTGTGCATAGGTCTGCTTGTTTTGCGCGTTAAAAGGGAAAACAACACGGCTTTGCAGCGGAAATATTTTCCACTGTTTCCATGCGGGGCTGTCTTTCATACATCATTTTATTACCGAAAAAAACGGAGGAATTTCAATGGCACGTATTGCCGGTGTGGATTTACCCAGAGAAAAGCGGGTAGAGATCGGTTTGACGTACATCTACGGCATCGGTCTCACCACGTCCAGGAAGATCCTTGCAGCCACGGGCATCGATCCCGACACGCGCGTCAAGGATCTCGACGAGAACGACGTTTCCAAGTTGAGAGAATACATCGACCACAACTATACGGTGGAAGGTGAACTTCGCGGGGCGGTCAGCCTCAACATCAAGCGCCTGATGGAGATCGGGTGCTATCGCGGCGTGCGCCACAGAAAGGGGCTTCCCGTCCGCGGACAGAGCACCAAGCGCAACGCGCGCACCCGCAAGGGACCGCGCCGCACGGTTGCGAACAAGAAGAAGTAAGGAGCTATCGCAATGGCAGCAGATAAGAGAAGAGTTGTTTCCCGTAAGAAGAGGGAACTCAAAAAGGTGGACAAGGGGCAGGTGCACATCCAGTCCACGTTCAACAACACGCTCGTGACCATCACGGACATGAACGGCAACGCGATCTCCTGGTCGAGCGCAGGATCCCTCGGGTTCCGCGGCTCGCGTAAGGGCACGCCCTTCGCAGCGCAGATGGCTGCGGAGACGGCGGCAAAGGCGGCAAAGGAGCACGGGCTCCGTTCCGTCGAAGTGTATGTGAAGGGCCCCGGCGCAGGCAGAGAGTCCGCCATCCGCGCGCTCGCCAACTGCGAGCTCGAGGTGACGCTCATCTCCGACGTTTCGCCCATCCCTCACAACGGGTGCCGTCCGCCCAAGCGCAGAAGAGTGTAAGGTTTAAGGAGTAAGCTATGGCAATCAACAAGTATCATAAAATGAAGAGATGCAGATTCCTTGAGCTCGATCCCGCCGTCGTCGGATGCTACAAAAAGTCCATCCGCACCTCGGGCAGAAAGTCGAGAAAGGTCTCCGAATACGGCGTCCAGCTCCGCGAGAAGCAGAGAGCCAAGTTCATCTATTGCGTCAGCGAGAAGCAGTTCCACCGCTACTATGAGATGGCAGACCGCATGAAGGGCGTCACGGGCGAAAATATGCTCTCCCTTCTCGAGCGCCGTCTTGACAACGTGGTGTACCGCCTCGGGTTCGCGGCGACCAGATTGCAGGCGCGCCAGCTCGTCAGCCATGCGCACTTCAGCGTCAACGGCAGAAAGGTGGACATCCCCTCCTATATCGTCAAGGCGGGCGACGTCATCGCCGTGCGTGAGAACAGGGCAAAGAACAAGTATTTCGAGCAGGTCAAGACCGCCAAGGCGGGCAACCTTCCCAAGTGGCTGGAGGGCGACCTTGAAAAGTTGGAAGGAAAAGTTCTCGAGCTTCCCAAGCGGGAGGACATCGATACCCAGATCGCGGAGCACATGATCGTCGAGTTGTACTCCAAGTAACACACCCCAAGGAGGTGCTTTATGATCGAAATGGACATGCCCAAAATCGATGTCGTGGAGAACGACGCGAAGTCTTATGCGAAGATCGTCGTCGAACCGCTTGAAAAGGGCTTCGGACTGACGATCGGAAACTGTTTGAGAAGGATCCTTCTCTCCGCGCTCCCCGGGGCAGCGGCACAGGGGATCAAGTTCATGGACGGTTCGGTGAAGCACGAATTCACCGCCATTCCGGGCGTCAAAGAGGACGTCACCGAGATCATCCTCAATTTGAAGCTCCTCGCGATCAAGACGAGAGTCACCGACAAGGATTACACCAAGACGCTCCGCCTCACCAAAGAGGGTCCCGCCGTCATCACGGCAGCGGACATCTCGCAGGACGCGGAAGTCGAGATCATCAATTCCGACCAGTACATCTGCACGGTGGACGAGGGCGGAAAGATCGACATGGAGATCACGATCGGGCGCGGCAGAGGGTATAAGCCCGCCAGGGAAAACAAGCAGCCCGTCATCGATTACATCCCCATCGATTCCATCTATACCCCCGTTCAGAAGGTCAATTACAGCGTCGAGCCCGCGCGCGTCGGTCAGAATATCGACTACGACAAGCTCACGCTCGAAGTCTGGACGGACGGCACATTCTCCGGCAGAGAGATCGTTTCGCTTGCGGCGAAGATCATGCAGGATCACATCAACCTGTTCGTCAACCTGTCCGACACCATCAAGGATATGGACATCCTTGTCAAGACGGACGACGACAAGCAGCAGCAGATCCTCTCCATGAAGATCGAGGATATGGACTTCTCCGTCCGTTCCTACAACTGCCTGAAGAGAGCCAACATTCATACCGTGGAAGACCTCATCAGCAAGACGGAGGACGAGATGCTCAAAGTCCGCAACTTGGGCAAGAAGTCGCTCGACGAAGTCATGCAGAAATTGGAAGCATACGGTCTTTCGCTCGCAAAAAAGGAGGATTAAATTATGCCCGGCAAATTGGGTAAAACGACGGAGCAGCGCCTCGCCATCCTGCGCAACCAGGCGTCCCAGCTCCTTTGGTACGGAAGACTCGAGACGACGGCTGCCCGCGCAAAGGAGCTTCGTCCCTATGTCGAAAAGCTCATCACCAAGGCGGTGAACACCTACGACGACGTCGTGGAGTATGAAGTCGTCGCCAAGGACAAGAAGGGCAAGGAAGTCAAGGCGACCGCCGTCAAAGACGGTCCCAAGCGCCTTGCGGCACGCCGCGCCATCATGGCAAAGACGTACGACCTGCAGGAGGTCAAGCCCTTCAACGAGAAGAAGAGCGACTTCAAAAAGCGCACGGGCAAGGTGCAGCATCCCCTCATGGAGAAGCTGTTCAACGAGCTCGCGCCCAAGTACGCGCAGCGCAAAGAGGAGATCGGCCAGGGCGGCGGGTACACCCGCATCTACCTGCTCGGTCAGCGCCGCGGCGACGGTGCGGAAGTTGCCGTCATCGAATTGGTGTAATTCACCCGCAGTAAAAGGGAGCTTCGGCTCCCTTTTTTCATGTCCTGAAAAAGGGGACTCTTTTTTTGTATGATAAAACCCGCGGTTTGTCCGCGGGTATAAGAGAGGCTTTGCCGATGAGCAGAACTGAATCAGGAGCGCGTTATAATATCTACCCCTTGCCCTCCCTGTGCAAGGGAGGGTGCCGAGCGGAGCGAGGCGGGAGGGTTGTAAAGGTTGGTGTCGCGCGGGCACGACAACCCTTCCGTCTTGCCTTCGGCAATCCACCTCCCCTTGCACAGGGGAGGCGAGAGAAGAGGAAGGCTTCCCCTTGGGGGGAAGCTCCGCCAAAGGCGGTGATGAGGGGGACGGCAAAGGAGCAGTCGCTCTGCTTGACCCCTCATCCGTCACTTCGTGACACCTGTCTCGGCGGCGCAAGGAGCGACGCCGTCAGCGGTCACGGTTTTTGCCCACAATGGCAAAAACCTCAGTTCGCCGCGCGCGCACACCACACCGTGGTGATGCGCATAACGCGCGGCTCACCCCGAGGGGGAAGGCATGAGGACCCGTTTACGGGTAACAAGTAACAAATGCGTGACTGCCAGGTCGTCACAGGCGCGACTTGCGCGCTGCCGATAATATGAGGGCTTACAGCCCGCCCCGCCTATGGCGGCACGAGCCGCAGGCGAAGTAAAATGAAAAACCACCGGTGGATATTTATTCATGTTCCGAAAATTCATGTCCCGAAAAAAGGGGACTCTTTTTTTGTATGATAAAACCCGCGGTTTGTCAGAGGGTATAAGAGAGGCATTGCCGATGAGCAGGATCGACATGGGAGTGCCCTATCATTTCATTCTCTGTATTCCCTGTGAAAATCCCACAAAAATGCTGCGCATTTTTGTGGGATTTTGCAAGTGAGCCTTCTTATTTCTTGCCCCCCTTGTGTAAAGGAGGGATAAAGGGGGGATCGATCGGGATCAGAAAAAACCGTCCTGCGTTGTCTGAGAGCGAAAAGTGCGCACGGCATGACCCTTTTCCCGTTCTTCTTTGGCGGCGCGCCCGTTCACACGCGTGCTTTTCGATATTTTTCTAAATTCAAAATGTTGATTTTTTGTTCGATATTTCGATATTATTCTAAATAACAGGCGCGTTTTTCCCGAATTTTCCCGTCGGTATTGACAATAAGCGGGAAGTATGGTACTATATATTTGACAATTTTGCCGAAAGGGGGAAGGAATGATGCAGCTTACAGGAAAGAAATTTGTGTTTGAGTCGGTCGAGCCAGTTTTAGCGCCCGATGCAAGCGAGAAGTCAAAGCAGATGCTGACGTTCTTCGTCATGATGGCGCAGGAGATCTGGAAGGATGTCACACTGTGCTTTTGCGAGGACGGCACGCTCACCGCGCAGGGCGGCGGGATCGGCGCGGACCTCAAAGGGACGTATACCTGCACGGAAACGGGCGCCGAGGTCAATGTGCCCAAGTTTCCCAAGGCGTGCGTCGCAGAGGGCGATCTCATCCGCTTCACCGACGACGCCGACACCGAGGGAAATAAGGCGACCCTCACCTTCCGCCTCGCCTGAGCGCTCTTTTGCTCTGTTCGTTTGCAACGGGCGGGTGCGGGCTATCATGAAACTAAAAAATATTGTATTTACGTCGGCATCACTTATAATTTTTGGCACATTAAGTGCAATTTCTTTTGTTTTTGCAAGGGGGAATTACAACACTGAATTTATTTTTATTTTCTGTCTTGCTTCATTTTTATTTTTAATAAGCTTGATTGGAACACTTTTTCCCAAAACAATTTATCATCTTTTTATGAGATTTGGGAATAAAATATTAACCTGGTCAGCTTATTATGACGAAATGAGTATGGAGACAAGGAAGGGGTATAAGACATTCTACATCATCAGCAGAGTTTTTGCGGTAATAAGTAATATTTTACTTATCGTTTTGTTGGTTTTTGTTCTTATATCATCGTAGTACGTCGTGATCTATAAACGGCGCGCGTGCGGGCAGGATTTTAAGCGCAGCGGGGGCTTTGGGAAAAGCCCCCGCTGCGTGCGTCAAGAGGGATTTTTATAGTAAGCAAGAAGGGTGAACGGGGCGAAAAAGAGGGTTTCGACAAAGTTCGACAAATATGTACAAAATTAGACAAAGTTCGTAAATAAAATCTTGGAATATGTACAAAAATGACTTTACAAATCGCATTTTATGTTGTATACTGTAAGGGAAAAATACGAACACGCTTTTTGCGGCATCTTTTGGGCGCCTTGCCGTTCATCGTCTTTGCAATACTTGGGTATTGCTGCATCCTCTTCGCGGCAAATCATCCCAAAATCTTGCCGCAAAAAGTGCAAAGCAATCAAAAGCAGTTAATTTTGCGGTCAGGCGAGGCGAAAGGCGCAGCGCGTGCCGTGTGGCACGGGCAAGCCTTTCAACAATGGATCACCGCAAAATGGACGCTTTTGATCGGGTTCGTATCCTTTCCTTACAGTATAAATCCCTGTACAATGTCTTTTAACGGAGGTCGATCATGAAAAGAGTTTTGATCCTGGAGAGCAACGAGGCGTTTGCCGCCGAGCTCTCCGACTGCTTCTCGCAGGCGGGGCACGTCGTGTGCGGGGTGAGCGGGGACGGCACCGAGGGGCTCGCGCTCCTGGAAAAGGGCGCGCCCGACCTTGTCGTCGTCAGTCTCCTGCTGACGGGCGTGGACGGGTTTACGGTGATGGAGCGTGCGCGGAAGGAGGGCGTGAAGGCGGATTTTATCGTGCTCGGGAACTTTGCGGATGACAAGATCATCGGGCGCGCCATCGCGTTGGGCGCGCGGTACTACCTCATGAAGCCCGTTTCGGCGCAGGTGGTGGAGGAGCGTGCCGCCGAGCTGTGGTCGGAGGAGGGCGTTCCCGCGCGGGAGCGGCTGGAACGGCGCAGGGCGGGCTCGCTGGACGAGCGCATCAGCAACATTTTCATCTCCATCGGCATCCCGCCCAACATCAAGGGGTATACCTACCTGCGGGAGGGGATCAAGATGGCGGTCGCCGATCAGCGGGTGATGGGGAATGTGACGAAGGGGCTGTATCCCGTCATCGGGGAGAAGTACGGGACGACGGCGAGCAAGGTGGAGCGCGCCATCCGCCACGCCATCGAAGTGGCATGGAACAGGGGACGGGTGGACGCGGTGAACGCCATCTTCGGCGCGCGGGTGTACATCGGCACGGAGAAACCGACGAACAGCGAATTTATCGCCCTCGTTGCGGACAAGCTCATTTTAGAGAACATGGTCTGACCTTTTTGAAAGAAAGGGCTGCTGCGGGGTGACTTCCGCGGCGGCATAGTATCATAGACGGAACGCGGCAGAGTGCGATTGCTGAAATGCTGCTGCGGGTCGGCGAAGGTGCAGGACTGTGTGGCGCGGCATGGTTGACGGAACGTGGCGGCGTGTGATTGACGAACTGCGGCGGTGTGGCTTGATTGCTGAAAAGCTGCTGCGGGGTGGTGACGTTGCAGGACTGTGACGGCATGGCGTGATAGCCGAAACGCGGCATTGAAGTGTTGTTTTTGGAACGCAGCGGAGCGCGCTGCATTGGAATGGTTGCCTATTTTTGGCAACGTGACGGAAAAATCGGTACATACTCATCTCCTTTGTATTTCGTCCCGCAAAGGCACATCGTGCCTTTGCGGGACGTTTGTATGGGAGGGGTCGCGCGTTATGCGCGGCTCACCCCCTTGCACAGGGGAGGCAAGAGGGAAAAGAGGGAGGGGGCTTCCCTTATGTCATCCCGAACACGGAACGCAGTGAAGTGGAGGGAACTCCCTGCAAGTGGCGAGGGGCGGGGGCAAGAAGGAAGCGCGTTGGCGGGAATTTCCTCAAAATGCAAAAAATGCGGGTATTTTTTCGGACGGGTATTGCAATCCGTCCGTTTTTGCGTTATAATGGATAGCGGAATATTCCGCCGCAGCGGGCGTGCGGAACGCAAGGGGAATGAATATGCAGGAACAAAAATATCTCGAACGGCTCTCCGTTCAGTTTCCGACGGCGGCGGAGGCGGCGACGGAGATCATCAACCTCTCCTCCGTGCTCAACCTTCCCAAGGGGACGGAGCACTTCATCACGGACATCCACGGCGAATACGAGCCCTTTTTGCACATCTTAAAGAACGGCTCGGGTTCTATCCGCAAGAAAATCGAGGAGGAGTTCAAGGGGTCGCTCTCCATGAAGGAGAAGAAGTCGTTGGCGACGCTCATCTACTATCCTTCGGAGAAGCTCGCCCAGATCGAGGCGACGGAGGAGGACCTCGACGACTGGTACAAGACGACCATCTACCGCCTGGTGCGTGTCAACCGCCGCATCGCCTCCAAGTATACGAGCGCGCGCGTGCGCAAGGAGCTCCCGCACGACTACGCCTATGTCATCGAGGAGTTGCTCGGCGAGAAGGAGGAGGTGGAGGACAAGGAGGCGTACTACAACGGCATCATCTCCGCCATCATCTCTACCAAGCGGGCGCGCCACTTCGTCATCGCCTTCTGCAATCTCATCCAGCGGCTCGCCGTCGACCGCATCCACATTTTGGGCGACCTCTTCGACCGCGGTCCCGGCGCGCACATCATCCTCGATACGCTGCTGGGGTTTGACAACGTGGATTTCCAATGGGGGAACCACGACATCTGCTGGATGGGTGCGGCGAGCGGCAGCCTTGCGTGCATCGCCTCCGTCGTGCGCATTTCGGCGAAGTACGGGAACTTCTCCACCATCGAGAACGGGTACGGCATCAACCTTCTGCCGCTCGCCAAGTTTGCCCTCGATACCTACGCGGGGGATCCATGTACCTGTTTTGCCATCAACGGGTCGCAGAGTTATGAACCGTACGACCCCGACATGGACCGCAAGATCCACAAGGCGATCACCATCATTTTGTTCAAGCTCGAGGGGCAGCTCATCGCGCGCCACCCCGAATACAACATGGAGGGCAGGCGCCTGCTCGACAAGATCGACCGCGAAAAGGGCACCGTCACCATCGACGGAAAGGCGTACCCGCTCGAGGATACCTCCTTCCCGACCATCGATCCCAAAGACCCGTACGCGCTCTCGGCGGGGGAAAAGCTCGTGATGGAGAAGCTGCGCTACGCCTTCGTCAACAGCGAAAAGCTGCGCCGTCACGTCGCCTATCTCTTCACGCGCGGGAGTATGTACCGCGTGTGCAACGGCAATCTTTTGTACCACGGCTGCGTTCCGCTGGAGGAGGACGGGTCGTTCAAAAAGGTGCGCGTGGGGGACAAGTACTATTCGGGAAGGGCGCTCTTTGAGGAGCTGGAGAGCTGGGCGCGGAAGGGGTATTACCTTCCCGACGGCGAGGAGAAGCAGTTCGGGCAGGACACCATGTGGTTCTTGTGGGCGAACGAAAATTCCCCGCTCTACGGCAAGGAGCGCATGACTACCTTCGAGCGCTACTTTGTCAAAGATCAGAGCTGTTACTTCGAGGCGAAGAACTCCTATTACAGCTATCTCAACAACGACAAAGTCATCTCGCGCATCATGGCGGAATTCGGGCTCGATCCCGCCTCGCCCGCCTCGCACATCATCAACGGGCACATGCCCGTGCACCTGAAGAGCGGCGAGACGCCCATCAAGTGCGGCGGCAGGCTGCTGATGATCGACGGGGGGATGTCCCGTCCCTATCAGCGGGAGACGGGCATCGCGGGCTATACGCTCATCGGCAATTCGTACGGGATGCGCCTCGTCGCCTACGAGCCCTTCCGCTCGGCGGAGGACGCCATCCGCAGCGAGAGCGACATCCACTCCGTTACCGAAGTGGTGCAAAAGACCAACTACCGCCTCTCCATCCGCGACACCGACGAGGGCAAGCGGATGCAGGAGACCATCTCCGAGCTCACCGACCTTTTGGAGGCGTATCGTCTGGGCACCATTCGCGAGAAGAATATGCGGCTGTGACGCTGCGATCTATATAATAATTTAATAAGGAAAATTCCATGAAAGTTGTCATCATCGGCGGCGTGGCGGGCGGCGCCACGGCTGCGGCGCGCATCCGTCGGCTGGACGAGCGCGCCGAGATCGTCATGCTCGAACGCACGGGATATGTCTCCTACGCCAACTGCGGGCTGCCGTACTTCATCGGCGGGGAGATCGAGGAGGAGAGCGAGCTCACGCTGCAGACGCCCGCCTCCTTTTTCGCGCGCTACCGCGTGGACGTGCGTGTTCTGCACGAGGCGCTCTCCATTGACCGCGGGCGCAGGGAAGTGCTCGTCAAAGATCTCAAAACGGGGCAGACGTATACGGAAAAATACGACAAGCTCCTCCTCTCCCCGGGCGCGAAGGCGGTCGTGCCGCGCGGCGCGCACACGGAGGACGGGCGCGTCTTTACGCTGCGCACGGTGGAGGACACCTTCGCCATCCATCGCTTTGTGGAGGAACGCGCGCCCCGCCGCGCCGTCGTCGTGGGCGGCGGGTTCATCGGGCTGGAAGTCGCCGAAAACCTCATGCGCAAGGGGGTGCGCGTCACCCTCGTCCAGCGCGGAGAGCAGGTGCTCACCCCGCTCGATAAGGACATGGCTGCCTTCCTGCACGCCGAACTGCTCCGCTGCGGGGTGGAACTTCGCCTCGGCGAGAGCTTCGAGCGGGTGGAGACGCAGCCCTTTTGCGTCGTCACGGACAAGGGACGTTATGAGGCGGACTTTGCCGTCATCGCCGTGGGCGTTGCGCCCGAGAGCGAGCTCGCCCGTGAGGCGGGGCTTGCGCTCGGCGTAAAGGGGAGCATTGCGGTGGACGCGCGGATGCGCACCTCCGACCCCGACATTTACGCGGTGGGGGACGCCGTCGAAGTGCGGCAGTTCGTCACGAACGAAAAGACGCTCATCGCGCTCGCGGGCCCCGCCAACAAACAGGGGCGCATCGCGGCGGACAACATCTGCGGGATAGAGAGCGAATACCGCGGCTCGCAGGGTTCCTCCGTCGTGCGCGTGTTCTCCCTGACTGCCGCCGCCACGGGCATCAACGAAAAGACTGCCCGCGCGCAGGGCATCGCCTATGAAAAGGTGGTGCTCTCCCCCAACAGCCACGCATCTTACTACCCGGGCGCGCAGGTGATGACGATGAAGGTGCTCTACAAAAAGGACACCCTCCGCCTGCTCGGCGCGCAGATCGTGGGCGGCGAGGGGGTGGATAAGCGCATCGACGTGCTCGCCACCGCCATCCGCGCGGGTCTGCCTGCGCCTGCGCTGACAGACCTCGACCTCGCGTATGCGCCGCCCTTTTCGTCGGCGAAAGATCCCGTCAACATGGCGGGGTATCTCATTGAAAATCTCGTCACGGGCAAGGTGAAACAGTTCCACGTCGAGGATATGGATGCCCTCCCGCGCGACGGCAGCGTGACGCTGCTCGACGCGCGCACCCCGCGCGAGTATGCGCGCGGACACGCGGAGGGGTTTGACAATCTCCCTCTCGACGAACTGCGCAGCCGCCTTGCGGAGGTGGAGCGGGGGAAGCCCGTCTATGTGATGTGCCAGAGCGGGCTCAGGAGCTACCTCGCCTGCCGCATCCTCGCGCAGAACGGGTACGAGTGCTACAATTTTTCGGGCGGATACCGCTTTTACGACGCGGTGCGGCGCGGGAGCGCGCAGGCGCTCTCCGCCTATCCCTGCGGCATGGAGCGGCGCGGGGAGTAAATTAGAAGATGGTTTCGCGCGGCGGCGCATCGGAAGATGCGCCGCCGCGCGGTTTTTATAAAAAGCCCCGCGGTGCGGGGCTTGGAAATCTACAAATATATCTGCGGGACAGGGTTTATCCCTTCTCGTGGCGCTTTCGGTATTCGTGTGGCAGGCAGCCTGCGTACTTTTTGAACACGCGGGAGAAGTGGCTCTGCGAGGAAAAGCCGAGATAGGCGCTGATGGCGACGGCGGGCTTGTCGGTGTATTGCAGGAGCCGCTTCGCCTCCTCCGTCTTTTCCTGCAGGATAAAGTCGGTGAGGGTGACGCCCGTCTCCGCGCGGAAGCGGGTGGAGAGGCGGGAGCGGCTCAAAAAGAGCGCCTTCGCCATCTCCTGCGTCGTGATGGGTTCGGACAGGTGGCGGCGGATGTAGTTGGCGACGTCGGCGACGAGGCGGGAGGGCGCCTTCCCGCCCGCGCGCAGTTGCTCCACACGTTCGGTGTAGTCGAAGATCATGCGGTATTGCAGATTGGTGATGCGTTCGATGCTGCCGAGGAGTTCGCACTTCTGGATGTAGGCGTCGCTCAAAGAGAGGGCGTCCTCGGTGTCCATGCCGCCGCGGATGGCGGCGCGGGAGGCGAGCGTCGCCGTGACGATGAAGGTGTTCTTCATCTGCCGCAGCGCGTTGTCGGCGAGCACGCCCGAGCGCACGGCGGGCATCCCCGCGATCCACTCTTTGAGGGCGGCGGTGTCGCCGCGCCGCACAAAGGTGAGGATGGTCTGCTCGGTCGCAAGCGTGTTGTGCATCTCCTGCGGTTCGATGGCGAGCTCCTCGCCGAATCCCTTCTCGGCGCGTGTCTCCTCGGCGCGGTCTTTGAGCATCGCCTGCTCGGCGTCGTAGATGCGCAGATCCTCCAGCCCCAGCTTCTCCCCGTTCATGATATAGTTGACGGCGCACAAAATCTGCAGGATGCTGTCGAGCGGCATGGGCAGGATGCTCTTCATCCCCGTGAGAAATTCCTCCATCTCGTCGGGCGCGACGTCGCAGCGGAAGGCGAGGTCCTTTAACGCCTTCTCGTCGCTCCGTATCTGCATGGAGGGGCCGATGACGACGGCGGTCTCTTCACAGCGCGCGATGCCGTAATAGTGGAAGTCGGGCGTGATGAAGTAGCCGATGTGCGCGGGAATGGCGAGGATGTCGCGCCGGTAGGGGGTCATGGGGTCTTTCGGAAGGCGCACGACGGCGCGGTAGAATACTTCCTTCTCCCCTTCAAACACGCGCACGGGCGCGCCCAACAGGTTGGCGATGATGGAACAAAGATAGGAATAATCGATATTTTCCATAAGAATTTCTCCGAAGATAAAACAATTATAACCAAAATAAAACAAATATGCAAGACATTCGGGAAACAATTTGCGTATAATGATGGCGGAAAAACAAAAAGGGGGAAAAGGATGGAGATTTTGAAACTGCTCGGCGAGCTGACTGTGGAGGAAAAGGCGGCGCTCGTCGCGGGAACGGACTTTATGTTCACCAACCCCGTGCCGAGGCTGGGCGTTCCGTCGCTGCGGATGTCGGACGGGCCGCACGGGCTCAGAGTGCAGACGGAGGGCGGCGACAACGGCGTGACGGGGAGCGAGCCCGCCACGTCCTTCCCCACGGCGGCGACCGTCGCTTCAAGCTGGAACCCGGTAAATTCCTATAGGATGGGCGTCGCCATCGGCAAAGAGGCGCATAAATACGGCATCCATGTCGTGTTGGGCCCCGGGGCGAATATCAAGCGCAACCCCTTGGCGGGGCGCAACTTCGAGTATTTTTCCGAGGACCCCTATCTCGCGGGAAAGATGGCGGCTGCCGAAGTCAGGGGGATACAAAACGAGGGCGTGGGCGTCTCCGTCAAGCACTTCGCCCTCAACAATGCGGAAAATTTCCGCTTCATGGGCAATTCCGTCGCCGACGAGCGCGCCATCCGCGAAATTTATCTCAAAGTCTTTGAGATGGTCGTCAAAGAGGCGCATCCCGCCACGATGATGTGCGCCTATAACGCCATCAACGGGGAATATTGCAGCCAGAACAAGTGGCTTTTAACGGACGTTCTCCGCAAAGAATGGGGCTTTGACGGGCTTGTGATGACGGACTGGGGCGCGATGCACGACCGCATAAAATCGCTGCGGGCGGGGCTCGATTTAGAGATGCCGGGCGATACCGCCATCTGCCGCAAGTGGATATTAGACGGGGTGAAGAACGGCACGCTCCCCGTTGAAGTCCTCGATGAAGCCGTCAAGAACGTGCTGACCCTTGTCGGGAAGTATGCGCGGCGGCAGTCCGATGACTGCGACTTTGAGGCAAACGATGCGCTCGCTTGCGCCATCGCCGAGGACAGCGCCGTGCTGTTGGAAAACGACGGCATTCTTCCGTTGGACGAAAAAGAAAAGCTCTTCGTCTGCGGCGATCTGTTTGAGAGGATGCGCTATCAGGGCGCGGGCAGCTCGATGATCAACCCCACGAAACTGACGACGCCCAAAGATGCATTCGATGCGATGGGCATCCCTTATGCCTTTTCGCGCGGCTATGCGGAAACTGCCACCGCGACGGACGGCGCACTCCTTCGTGAGGCGCTTGGAATGGCGAAGAAGTATCAAAAAGTACTCGTCTTTGCGGGGCTCACCGACTATGTGGAGAGCGAGGGCTGCGACAGGGAAACTATGCGCCTGCCCGAAAACCAGCTCGCACTCATCGACGCCCTCGTCAATGCGGGCAAAAATGTCGTCGTCGTGCTGTTCGGCGGCTCGCCTGTGGAGCTGCCGTTTGCGGACAGGGTGAACGCCATCCTCAATATGTATCTGCCCGGACAGAATGGCGGAACGGCTTGCGCAAACCTCCTGTTCGGCAAAGCAAACCCCGCGGGCAGGCTCGCGGAGACGTGGCCGCTCCGCTATGAGGACGTCCCCTTCGGCGAGACGTTCGGAAAGAGCGAGAACGAGGTGTATAAGGAGAGCGTCTTTGTCGGCTACCGCTATTATACAACGGCGAAAAAGCGGGTGCGCTATCCCTTCGGCTACGGGCTCTCGTACACGAACTTCGTTTGGTCGGATATGCAGGTGCAAACGGAAGGGGAGAACATCTCCGTCTCCTGTCTTGTGAAAAACACGGGTGCGCGCGACGGCGCGGAAGTCGTCCAACTCTATGTAAAAGCGCCTGCGGGTGCGGTTTTTATGCCGGAGCATGAGCTCAAAGCCTTCCGGAAGGTGCGCCTTCGCGCAGGGGAGGCGCGGCGCGTTACCCTCACGCTTTCCAAAAGCGATCTGCGCTATTTTGACGTTTCCAAAGGGGAATGGACGCTCGCGGACGGGGAATATGTGCTGCGGCTGTGCTCGGATGCGGAGACCGTCCTCCTCGGACAGGCGCTCACCCTCAAAGGGGAGCAACGCGCGCCCTATTCGCCCGAGGCCTTAAAAGCGTACGCGGGTGCGGCTTTTGACGTCTCCGACAAATTGTTTGAACAGATGAGCGGCGTAAAAATCCCGCCGCTGCCCGCCAAAAAGCCCATCACGCTCGAGAGCCGCTTTTCCTATCTCGCCCGCGCGGGGCTGATGGGGAGGATCTTGCATTCCGCCGTGCTGAATGTTGCCAAAAAGCAGATGAAGGCGGCGAAGAAGCTCCCCGAGGGCAAGGAACGGGACAACAAAATAAAGGGCGCGTACTTTTTAAGGCGCATTTTGGAGAGCAATTCGTTGATCTCCATGTCGATGTCGGCAGGCGGCGGGATGCCCTACAACTTCGCCTGCGGCTTCATGGAACTTGCAAACGGGCACATTTTCAAGGGCATCGGGTGCTTTCTGCACGGACTGTCTGTGCCGCCCCTGCCCAAGGACAACGATAAAACAAAGGGAGGAACAACAGATGAGTAACGTGAAAACACTCTCGGGAAGAGTGTGGAACAGCAGAGTGCGTTCGCAGAACGTGACGGGGCAGGAGCGCTGGCTGGGGTATTTGTTGGGCCCGTGCGGCGCGCTCCTTCTCAATGCGGTGCTCGCCACCTACCTCAACGTCTTTTATACCGACGTTCTGCACCTCACCATGGTGTGGGGCGGGGCGTTCCTGGTGGTGTTCCCGCTCATCTCCAAGATCATCGACGCCATCACCAACATCATCATGGGGTACATCATCGACCGCACCAAGACAAAGCAGGGCAAGGCGCGCCCGTGGCTCTTATTGTCGGCGCCCCTCATGTGCATCACGGGCATTCTGCTCTTTGTGGTGCCGCAGGCGAGCCTTACGGTGCAGGTCATCTGGGTGATGCTGTCCTACAATTTGTTCTACTCCTTCGCCTACACCATCTACAACATGAGCCACAATCTGATGGTGCCGCTCTCCACGCGCAACACCACGCAGCGGGGCGGGCTGTCCGTCTTCAACCAGATCGCGACCATCATGATGAGCGGCATTCTGGTGGCGCTCGTCTTCCCCATGGTCATCCGTCCGCTGATGGACGTCTATCAGTCGCGGTGGATCCTCGTCATGGGCATTTTGTCCATCCTCGCGCTTCCGCTCACGTTGCTTGAATACTATTTTACCAAGGAGCGCGTCACCGAGGAGCAGACGTTGAGCGGGGCGGCGGAACGTAAAATTCCCTTCCTCATGCAGCTCAAGCTCGTGTTCACCGATAAGTACATGATCTTAATGTATGTCTATTTCTTCATCTCGACGTTTGCGGCCTCTTTGAAAAATCTCGGGCTCGTCTACTACTGCGACAACGTGTTGGGAACGTACAACGACGGCATCACGCAGATGCTCGTCTCCGTCATCGGCGGCATCCCCATGGGCATCGGCATCTTTGCCGTGTGGCCGCTCGCCAAAAAGTTCGGCAAAAAGAACGTGACGGTGGCGGGGTGCCTCCTCATCGTGGTGGGTTCCGCCATCTGCTGGATGGCGCCCGAAAATCTCGTCATCGTCCTCATCGGACAGTTCATCAAGAACATGGGCGGACTTCCCGGGTCGTATATCTTCATGGCGCTCTTCGCCGACGGGCTGGACAACCTCGAGTGGAAGAGCGGCGTCCGCTGCGACGGCACCGCCATGTCCGTGTATAACACCATCGCCGTCGCCATCGTCGGCGTTGCGACCGCCGTCTTTAACGCCATGCTCGCAGGCAGCGGTTACATGGCGCCCGAGATCATCGACGGCGCGACGGTCGCCTACGAGCAGTCGCAGGCGGTCAAGGACGTCATCACCTTCTCCTTCGTGGGATTGGAGACCATCACGAGCGCCGTGCTCGCCGTCGTCCTCATCTTCCTCACCGTAGAAAAGACCATCTCCCGCAAGCAGAAAGTCATCCGCGCCCGTCAGAAGGCTGCGTGTGAGGCAAAGGGCGAAGTGTGGATAGAGCCCGAAGTGCGCGCCGCCGAGGAGCAGAAAAAGCAGGACGAGGAGGCGGAGGAAATTTACCGCAAGGAGCTCAAAGAGCGCTGCATAGAGAAGGGGACGGATTATGAGGCGGAGCTCAAAAAGCACGAGGACGCCGTCCGCGCGAAGGCGGAAAAACTTGCCGAAAAGGAGCGCCTTGCCAAGGTGAAGGAAGAGAAAAAGGCGAAGCGCGCCGAAGAAAAGCGCGCCGCAAAACTTGCCGCGATGACCGGGGAGGAGCGCGCCGCCATGGAAAAACGACAGGCAGAGCGCGCAGCAAAGGACGACGCCGCATGGCGCATTGAGGAAGAAAAGGGGGAGGCGCTCTACAAAAAATTCCAAAGCTCTCTCGCCGCTTACGAAAGGAGGAAGGAGCAGGCATGACGGGGCAAAAAAGGGCAGTCATCCTTTCCGTCCTTGCCGCCGTTCTCCTCGCCGCCGTCCTTGCAGGGCTGCTCGTTGCGGGCAGCTTATGGGGCATCCCCCCGTTCGGAGGTCTTATGGAAAAACGTCTCTCCCGCCTTGCGGGAAATGGGGAAGAATACGCCGCCGAGCACGTTCTGCCGCTTGACGGGAGCCCGTTGAAGGGGAAACGTATCGCCTTTTTGGGTTCCTCCGTCACTTACGGCGCGTCCTCGCTCGGCACGTCCTTTGTGGAATATCTCGCCGCGCGCAATGACTTCATCTATCGCAAAGAGGCGGTCAGCGGCACGACGCTCGTCGATAACGGCGAAAATTCCTATATCGCCCGCATGAAGCGGATGGACCGCGCGGAGGAGTTCGACCTCTTTGTCGTGCAGCTCTCCACCAACGACGCGACAAAGCACGAGCCTTTGGGCGAAATGGCGGGGAAGGATGCCGAAAATTACGATACGTCCACCGTCTGCGGCGCCATCGAGTACATCATCGGCTATGTGCGTAAGGCGTGGAACTGCCCCGTCGTGTTCTATACGAACGCATATTACGAGAGCGAAAATTACGCCGCCATGGTCGCGGTACTCGGGCGGATCGCGGCGGAATACGGCATCGGGGTGATCGATCTGTACACGGACGAGGCGTTCAACGCCATCACGGACGAGCAGCGCTCGCTGTACATGGCGGACAGCATCCACCCGACAAAGGCAGGCTATCTTTTATGGTGGACGCCCAAAATGGAAGAATATCTGTACGCATTCGTGCGCTGACGGGAGGGTGTATGCGGGAATTTATCTATGTTGCCGAAGGGCGTGAACTGCACGCGGAGTGCTTTGCAGGTGAGGCGGGCGCGCCCCTGCTCATCGACATCCATGGCGGCGGGTTCTGTTTCGGAAGGGCTGCCGAGACGCAGCTCGCCTGCTTCGAGGCAGCCGTCAAGGAAATAGAAGCATTTTTGAAATCAAATGATGGAGGAAGGATATGAGAGCCGTAAATCTGAAAACGGAATATTTGAAAGACCCCATGGGCATCGATATAAAAAATCCCCGCCTTTTCTGGAACTGCGAGGGCGGCAAAAAACAGACGGCGTACCGCATCGTCGCGGCCTCGGACATGGGTGGGGTGTGGGACAGCGGGAAGGTGTCGGGCGATACCATGTCCGCGGTCTACCCCAAGGCGCTCTCCTCGCGCGAGCGCGTCGTCTGGACGGTGCAGCTCTGGGACGAGGCGGACAGGGCGGGGGAGAAGGCGGAGGCGTTCTTTGAAACGGGACTGCTCTCTCCCGACGACTGGAAGGCGAAGTGGATCGCGGGGGACTACCGCCCCAAAAGAAAGGTGCGCTATCCCGTCGACTGTTTTCAGAAGAAGTTTTCGGCGACGGGTGTAAAAAAAGCGCGCCTGTACGTGACGGCGTGCGGGCTGTATGAGGTGCGCATCAACGGCGTGCGGGCGGGGGATGCGCGCTTTGCGCCCGGTTCGACCGATTACCGGAGGCGAATCCAATATGAAACGTGCGACGTCACGGCGCTCATCCGCGAGGGGGAGAACGTCCTCTCGTGCGAGCTTGCCGACGGCTGGTACCGCGGTTCCAACGGCGCCAAGGGCAGAACGAACACGTTCGGCACGCAGACCAAGCTCCTCGTGCAGCTCGAACTCACCGACGGCGCGGGGCATATTGTGCGCGTGTGCTCGGACGGGAGCTGGGCGTGGAGCAACGACGGCGCCATCCGCTTTGCCGACCTCAAAGACGGCGAACAGGTGGACGCCCGCATGACGCCCTCCTATCGGGGCAGGGCGCGCCTTGCGGCGTGCACGGCGCCGCTCACTGCGCCGAACAACGTGCCCGTCAAGGAGATGGAGCGCTTTGCCCCCGCAGAGCGCATCGTCACGCCCAAGGGCAAAACGGTGCTCAAATTCCCGCAGAATCTTTCGGGATATGTCGCGTTCCGCCTCACGGCAAGGGCGGGACAGCGCGTGCACATCACCCTCGGGGAGATGATGGACGCGGACGGCGAACTCACCCTGAAAAATATCCAGTGCATCCACAAGGGCAAGCGCACGCCTTTGCAGGAGATCGACTACATCTGCCGCGACGGTGTCAACGAATATGCGCCCAAGTTCTTTTTCGGCGGCTTTCAGTATGCGCAAGTGGAGACGGACGTGCCCTTTGCGGCGGAGGATTTTACAGCCGTCGCCGTGTACAGCGCCTTCGAGGAGACGGCAAAATTTTCCTGCTCGCACCCGCTCATCGAGCGCTTTTACAACATCACGCTCTGGTCGCTGAAGAGCAATTCCACCGACATCCCCACCGACTGCCCGACGCGCGAGCGCATGGGCTGGACGGGCGACAGCGAGGTGTTCTTCAACACGGCGTCCTATATGGTGGACTACGCGGCGTTCGCGCGCAAGCACGTTAGCGACATCTTCGACAGGCAGTGGAGGAGCGGGCGTCTGCCGCAGATCGCGCCGTTCGCCAACGAGGATTGGTTCATGTGGGTGATGAACGGCTCGGTCGGCTGGGCGTGCGCGGGCGTGTACATCCCGCTATATCTCTATCAAAAATACGGCGACCGCCGCGTGCTGGAGGAGCACTTCGAGGGGATGCTCAACTATGCGGACTTTATGATAGGACGCGCGGGCAAGTGGGGCGGGCCGTATGCACGGCCCATGCATCTCTCGCGCAAAAACAGGAAGTATGCGGTCAACTGCGGGCAGTCGTACGGCGAGTGGGCGGAACCCAACGACGTCATGGCGTTTCAGTGGTATGACTTCGCCGCGCCCCATCCCGAGGAGTCGACGGCGTATACCTATTTTACGTTAAAACGGGTGCTCGAAGTCGCCGAAATTTTAGGAAAAAAAGAGGATAAGCGGCTCGCCCGCATCAAAGAATACAGCGAGGGTGCAAAGCGCGCTTATCAGGAATTGGTCACCAAGCCCAAATTTACGCTGGATACCGACCGTCAGGCAAAGCTCGTGCGCCCGCTCTACATGGGGCTTCTCACTGCGGAGCAGAAAGAATTTGCCAAAAAGCGCCTCATAAAGGCGCTCGACAATTACAAATGGCGGCTGGGCACGGGATTTTTGTCCACCCCGTTCATCCTCGACGTCCTTGCAGAGATGGACACGGAATACGCCTATCGGCTTTTGGAAAACGAGGAGATGCCCGGCTGGCTGTTCATGCCCAAGAACGGCGCGACGACCATCTGGGAGAGCTGGGAGGGGCCCGTCACCAAGGATAAGGGCATCGCTTCGCTGAATCACTATTCCAAGGGCGCCGTGTGCGAGTGGTTCCTGCGCGGGATGTGCGGCATCCACGTGGCGGGGGAGAACGCCTTCCGCCTTGCACCTCTGCCGGGCGGCACGCTCACCCATGCCAAAGCGGAGTACAAGAGCATCTATGGCACCGTTGCCTGCGGCTGGGAGAAGGGGGAGAAGGGGTATCGCTACTTCGTCACCGTTCCCGCCAACACGACGGTGGAACTTGTGCTCCCCGACGGAAGGCGCGAAACACTCGCCGCGGGAGAATATACCTTTTGAGCGGAAGAAAAAACCGAACGTTTGGGGCGGCGCGGGATCGCGCCGCCCCTTTGCGCGCCGTGCGGAGGGTGGCTTCGGAACAAGCCTTCGGAAGGCGCTCCTTTGCGCGGAAAGGCGCGGCGGTAGGGCAATTTTTCCGCCGTCGGGTTGACTTCTGTTTTCAGGCGTGGTATGATAGGTATATGGATTATATCCTTTCCGACCCGCACGGGTGCTATCCGCTCGTGTGCCGTCTGCTCGACGCCGTCAAAATAAGCCCGCAGGACAGGCTTTTCGTGCTGGGCGACCTCATCGACAAGGGACCCGAGAGCGTGCGGCTCATGCAGCTTCTCTTCTCCATGCCCAATGCGGTGTGCATTGCGGGCAATCACGAATATGATTTTTTGAAGTACTATCGCGGGCTCATGCGCACCGAACAGGATTACGACTTCGTGCTCGAAAAGCTGCGCGGGTACTTTTCCGACGGGCGGCTCCTCGATTGGGACACGGTGGACAGGCTGGACCTTCTGCCCTTTTATGTGGAGCAGCCCCAATGGGTGGGCGTGCACGCGGGGCTTCCCGTGCGCGCAGGCGTCTGCCTTCCGCCTGCGGAGGCGACGTGCGAGCAGCTCGTCTACGACCGCCGCTTCAAAGACGCGGACGTTCTGCCCGTCGGGGGGAAGTGCGTCGCGTTCGGGCATACGCCCGTGCGGTATTTAACGGGGCGGGACGAGATCGTCTGCTATCCGCGCGCGGGCGTGCGGCAGCTTGTTAGGAGCATCTCGGACTGCTGCAAGATCCACCTTGACATGATGACGGACAGGAGCGGCGTGCTGGGCTGCGTGTGCGTCGAGCCCTTCCGCCTCATCTATGTCACCGACGATTGACGCGCGAAATCCCTGCATCTTATACTGTAAGGGAAAAATACGAACCAGCCTTTTGCGGCATCTTTTGGGCGCCTTGCCGTTCATCGTCTTTGCAATACGCGGGTATTGCCGCATCCTCTTCGCGGCAATTCATCCCAAAATCTTGCCGCAAAAGGTGCAAAGCAATCAAAAGCTGTATATTTTGCGGTCAGACAAGGCGAAGTCCGCAGCGCGTGCCGTGTGGCACGGGCAAGGGCTTCAACAATGGATCACCGCAAAATGGGCGCTTTTGATCGGGTTCGTATTACTCCCTTACAGTATACTGTAAGGGAACAATACGAACGCGCCTTTTTCGTCGCGGCAAGACGCGTTTTGCAGGCATTCGGCAAAGCCGAACGCCGCGCCTTTTCCGTCTGCCGCTCCTCTTCGCCAAAATCTTTTCAAAGAAAATATTTTGGCGAGGCTGCGGTATGATGTAAGGCGCCTTGCCGTTCATCGTCTTTGCAATACTTGGGTATTGCTGCATCCTCTTCGCGGCAAATCATCCCAAAATCTTGCCGCAAAAGGTGCAAAGCAATCAAAAGCTGTATATTTTGCGGTCAGGCGCGGTGAGGGACGCGTTATGCGCATCGGCACAGTGTGCCGTGCGCGCGCCCCGAACTGAGGTTTTTGCTTTATCAGCGCAAAAACCGTGTCCGAGGCGGCGCTTTCCATCGGCGCCGCCGAGAAAAAGGCGCAGCGCGTGCCGTGTGGCACGGGCAAGCCTTTCAACAATGCATCACCGCAAAATCGACGCTTTTGATCGGGTTCGTATTACTCCCTTACAGTACAAAGGAAGGACGGAGGAAGTTATGGCAGTTCAGCAGTTTGATACCTTTATCAGTTACAGAAGGAATACGGGTTCCCAGCTTGCGAGCAGGATCTACGACTATCTGCTCTCCAAGGGGAAGAAGCCCTTTCTGGACATTGCCGAGATGAACGGCGGCAGGTTCGATACGCAGCTCCGGCACCGCGTCCGCAGCGCGGTCAACTTTGTGCTCGTCCTCTCCGAGGGGGCGCTCGACCGCTGTTCGCAGCCGGAGGACTGGATCGCGCAGGAGATCGCGCTTGCGCTGTCCTCCAATTCCAATATCGTCCTCGCCATGGAGGACAACTTCCTCATCCCGTCCGACGACGTGCTGCCCGAGAATATCCGCTGCATCCTCAATTTCGAGGCGGTGCGCTTCAATCAGGCAAACTTCAACGAGCGCATCGGTCTGCTCGAGCGGATGCTGCATTTCCCGCGGCAGGAGCCCGCGCGCCTCTCCGACGCCGATTACGGCAAAAATTACCGCAAACTGACGGGAAAGTTCATGACCGTCTATGAGGATTACGACAACGGCGAGATCGTGCTGCGCAGCGCGCCCGCCGTCATCAGACAGACCCGTTCCAAAATCACGGGCACCACGACGTTCGGCGACGAACGCGAATGGGCGCTCAAAGCGCGCATCTTCGACAAGACGCGCATCGCGGGCATCTACACCGCGACCGATCGCTACGACAACGGGATCGGGACGTTCTTTTTGGAGATCAAAAATTCCAACCGCATGGAAGGGTACTGGGCGGGGTACGACAGCGTCAATCAGAGGCTGACGTACGGCTCGTACACCTTCACGCGCATCTTCACCGAATACGCCGTCTCCGAGATCCGTCAGAAGGACTATCCCGCCGTGTGCTCGCTCGCCGACCAGCAGTTGGGAGCGGGGTATGTGTCCATCGAAACGCTGCGGCGCATCCACGACAGCGAGAGCGCCGACCATTGCCTCGTCGCGCGCCATGCGGCGACGGGCGCGGTCATCGCCTTCTGCATCTATAAAGTCATCACGCCCGAAAAGGCGGAGGAGCTGTGTCGCGGAAAAAAGACGACGTTTTCCGCATTCGGGAACAAGATCGGCTATCTTGCGACCATCGCCGTCAGCGAAAAATACCGCGGCAACGGGATCGCCTCCCGCCTCATCGGCGAGGTGCACGAGCGGTTCGCGCATGAGAATATCAACTACATTATCTCCACCGCATGGAAGCACGCGGGCAAGATCAACATCGGGAACGTGCTCGAGCGCAGCGGCTATCACTTTGTGCTGGAGATCCCCGATTATTGGTACGAGGACAGCGTGCAGAAGGGGTTCTCCTGCCCGCAATGCGGGAATCCCTGCCACTGTGCCTGCGTGATATTTGAAAAATACCTCTGACGCATCCCTTGTTGAGACCGGGGAAGCGGCAGGGAAATGACAACGCTTGGAATATTACTTGAAAGATGCTCCGCGGCGCGCGAGAGGCGCGGAAAGGGCGCGGGGCGGAAAAACGGGAGGCGCGTATGGACGCATTTGCAGAGCGATTGAAGGAACTGCGCAGGGCAAGCGCCCTCACGCAGTCGCAGCTTGCGGAGCGGCTTGAGCTGCATCCGCAGACGGTCTCCAAGTGGGAGCGCGGGCTGTCCGAGCCGGACATCTCGCAGCTCGGCGCGCTCTCGGAGGCGCTCGGCGTGTCGCTGGAAAAGCTGTGCGGCGCGCCCGAGGGGGAGCAGACGTTCACGGGGAGCTTCCGTGCGGAGGCGTTCGGGGAGCTGCTCTCCAAACAGCGCGTCCTGCGCGGGGAGAGCCAGGAACAGCTTGCGGACGCGATGAACACGTCGAAGGACGCCGTCTCCCGCTGGGAACGCGGCGTCACCTGTCCCGACATCGCCCGTCTGTGCGCCCTTGCGGGGCACTTTCAGATGCCCCTCTCCCGCCTCTGGTGCGGGGAGGCGGAGGAGCCCGCCCCGTCGGCGGCGCCCGTCGCGCTGCGCCGCCGCCCGCACGCGCCGCTCCGTTGGGCGGCGGTCGGGACGTGCGCGCTGCTCCTGCTTGCGGCGCTCCTCGTCCTCTTTTTGCGCCCCGCGCAGCAGATGTTCACCGTCACGGTGGACGGCTACGCCGCCGAAGTCCCCGCGCAGGAGTGGTATTCCCCGGACGTTCCGCAGCGCGACGGGTATGATTTTGTCGGCTGGACGGACGAGGCGGGGGAGCGCGTCGACTTCCCGTGCAGGGTGGAGGGGGACATCACCTGCTACGCGCAGTTCTCGCCCACCGAGTACACCGTGGACTATTGGCTCAACGGCGGGTACTTTACGGAACGCGCCGAACACGCCTTCACGGTGGAGAGCGGCGCGCTCCGCCTGCCCGTTCCCCAAAAGGACGGTCAGACGTTTGAAGGCTGGTACCTCGCGCCCGACTATGCGGGCAGCGCGGTGGAGAGCGTCTCCTGCAAGGGGGCGGACGTCAGCGTCTATGCAAAGTGGAGCGACGCGGTGTACACCGTCCGCTACGAGCTCTCGGGCGGCACGCTCTACGGCGAAAATCCCTCCTCCGTCACAGCGCAGGAGGAAACCGTCCTTGCGGAGCCCGTGCGCGAGGGGTATTTGTTCCTCGGCTGGTATGATGGGCCGTCGGGCGGGCAGCGCTATGAGACGGTGGGCGGGGAGAACGCCCGCAACCTCACCCTCTACGCGCTCTGGCAGCAGACGGACGCGCAGTACACCGTCTGTTATCATCTGAACGGCGGGAGCGCGGAGGGCAACCCCGTCTCCGTCGGCGCGGGCGCGGTGCACGCGCTCTCTCCCGCGTACAAGACGGGCTATGATTTTGTGGGCTGGAACACGCAGGAGGACGGCGGCGGGGAGTACGTTACCTATCTTCGCGGCATCGGGGAGGATATGCACCTGTATGCCGTCTATTCTCCCAGACAGTTCGTCATCCGCTATGTCTACGAGGGGGTGTACGAGAACGGGCAGGTCAATCCCAATCACATTTTGTACGGCGAGCGGGTGACGCTCTTCCCCGTCTGCCTTGCGGGGCACGAGTTTCTGGGCTGGTACGACGCGGAGACGGAGGGCGAACGGGTGACGGTCATCGACGAGAGCAACATTTTCTCGCTCACCACGCTGTACGCGCGCTTTGCTCCGCTTGTCTATCCCGTCACGCTGGACGCGGGCGAAGGGAGCTTTTCCTCCCCCGAGGGCGAATGTTCATGCTACACATACCCCCTTGTCTATGGCGAGGAGCTCGTTTTGCCCGTCCCCGAGCGCGCGGGATATACCTTCCTCGGGTGGCAGAACGAGGCGGGGGAGACGGTGAAGGAGGTCAACGTCCTCAACGTGTGCGAGATGCGCCTCACGGCGCAGTGGCGCGCGAATACCGACGGCTACCGCGTGGAGTACGTTTTGGGCGGCGGAACGCTCGAGGCGCCCAATCCCGCCCTTGCGGTGTACGGGCAGTGCCTGCCGCTCGCCGACCCCGTGCGCGAGGGGTATGTCTTTCTCGGCTGGTACGACAACGCGCAGGGCGTGGGGGAGCGTTACTACACCCTGCCCGCGGAGCGCGCGGACACACTCACCCTCTATGCCGTCTGGCAGCAGATCTTTGAGAGCGGCAGCGCCGAGGACTTCGATTATCGCAGGACGGAGGAGTTTATAACGGTCACGTCCTATACGGGCGCCGTCGGGAAATATGTGGACGTCGTCATCCCCTCCGTCATCGACGGGCTGCCCGTCACCCGCATCGGAGGCGACGCGTCGGGGGAGAAGGGCGGATCCATCTTCGGCGGCACGTCGTCGCAGACGGCGGCGGTGCGCTCCGTCACCATCCCCGAGGGGGTGACGGAGATCGGCGCGGAGGCGTTCGCATGGTGTTCGGCGGAGGAGCCCGTCGTCCTGCCCTCCACCCTTGTGAGGGTCGGGAGGGGCGCGTTCCGCTGCTTCGGCGGCACCATCCGCTTTGCGGACGGCAGCCGTCTGACGTCCGTCGGGGAATATGCCTTCGACGGCGTCACGTTTGAAGGGGCGCTCGTGCTGCCCTCCCTGCGCGTTGCGGAGGTGTATTCCTTCCACAACGTCAAGGCGGTCGCCCTCATCCTGCCCGATACCGTCACAACGATCATGGACCAGGCGTTCTATTCGCCCAACGGCTATATCCGGCGCATCTTCCTGCCCGCATCGGTGGAATATGTCGGATTTTCCGCCCTCTCGGGGCAGGTCTACACCTCCCATTCCGAGGCGTCGGGAAGGGCGGCGGGCATCTCCGCAGACGTCTGGAACGTCACGGCGGGCAGTGTCACGTTGTGCGACGGCGGGACGGAGAACACGCTCTACGGCTGCGCCATCTCCCTGCCCCGTCCGCAGAAGGAGGGGTATACCTTCCTCGGCTGGCGCACCGCGGCGGGGGAGCGCGTGCCCGAATGCTACATCCCCTGCTGCGACGGGGACGGCGTGACGCTGTACGCCGCCTACGAGGCGCACTTCGATGGCGACGGGCGGACGGCGGAGAGCGCATTCTGCCTCCAAGAAGGGGTGGCTGCCGAGCTCTCCCTTGAAGACGGCGCGCCCTTCTATTTCACGCTCGGACTTGCGTCGAGCGCGCGCATCGTCTTCTCCTTTACGGGGGATTTCCGCGGCTCGCGCCTGCTGCGCCTGCGCGGGGAGGGAACGCAGCAGCTCTATACGGGGCAGGAGAACGAGCACCATGCGGGGGACTTGTACTCCCTGCGCATCTATCCCGTCTCCCCGGGGACGACTGTGTCGCTGCGCGTCATCGTTTTGTCTACTGTAAGGGAGTAATACGAACCCGATCAAAAGCGCCCATTTTGCGGTGATGCATTGTTGAAAGGCTTGCCCGTGCCACACGGCACGCGCTGCGCCTTTTCTCGGCGGCGCCAATGGAAAGCGCCGCCTCGGGCACGGTTTTTGCGCTGATAAAGCAAAAACCTCAGTTCGGGGCGCGCGCACGGCACACTGTGCCGATGCGCATAACGCGTCCCTCACCCTCGCCTGACCGCAAAATATACAGCTTTTGATTGCTTTGCACTTTTTGCGGCAAGATTTTGGGATGATTTGCCGCGAAG
>CALVTL010000015.1 GCA_944362555.1 uncultured Clostridia bacterium | reverse complement strand
CCGCAAAATATACAGCTTTTGATTGCTTTGCACTTTTTGCGGCAAGATTTTGGGATGATTTGCCGCGAAGAGGATGCGGCAATACCCGAGTATTGCAAAGACGATGAACGGCAAGGCGCGCAAAAGATGCCGCAAAAAGCGTGTTCGTATTGTTCCCTTACAGTATAACGGGGGAACAACATTTGGTATTTTACGCGGCGCGCCGCCCGAACAGGGCGGCGCGCCGCATTTTTTTCTGCCGCGGGGCGGGCGCTTCGATGCCCGCCCCGCGGCTTGCCTTTTTTCTTCCGATCCGCGTTCCGAACGGGGCGCGCGGGGGGTGCGGAAGCCCCTCAAAAGGGACGTTCAGCCGAAATCGCGGCAAATTCAGCCGAAATCGCGGGCGTTTCCGCGAAACGGGCTTACCCGTTTTTCCCAAAAATGTGCTACAATACAGGTGTTGCAACGGGAGGAGATCCTCCCATACAGGACGGCGCCGTCTGCACCAAAAGGAGAGCAGACGCCATGAAAACAGACCTCATTCTCTTGATGTACGATGAACTTTGCATCGGCAAGTCTTTCACGCGGCAAGAATTTTGCAGGGCGCACTTCATCTCGGAGCGCACCTTCTACCGCTATCTGCGCGAGATCGGAAAATTCCTCAACGAGCACAAACCCGCCTTCTGCGTTCATCACTCGGAGAGCGACAACAGCTATTCTTTGATCAGGGCGATGGATCTTTCTGCGCACTGACGGCTTTTGCCATCCGTCGGTTGACAGAAAAATCCGGCGTGATACAATAAAGAAAATCTTGTAAGGAGATGGAATATGACTTGTTACCATTGTGGTACGGAAAATCCCGAAAACGCCGTCTACTGCAAGAACTGCGGGCGGCGGCTGGACGGGATGTCCGTGTGCGCCTACTGCGGCAAGACGACGCCGCAGGATGGGGACTTCTGCATCCACTGCGGCTTCAACCGCAATATGGCGTATGACGGTGCGGCGCTGCCCGTGGCAGGCGGCTATGCCGCCCGCAGGGAACGCACGCCGAGGGCGGACAGTGCGGAGCGTACCGCGCGGCGGGAGAAGATTATGACCAACATCGCGCTCGCGTGTACCATCCTCACCATCCTTGTGAGTGTCGTGTTCGTCTTTCTCATCGGCGCTGCGTTCGGGGTGAGCACGGGCGGCGTTTCGGCGGGAGCTGCCGTCATGTATAACATCTTCTACTTCTTCGGCACGGCGTATGATCTTCTTCCCGAAAGCGGCGACGACTTCATGCTGCAGGTCGGCACGACGGGCACGGCGTTCGGAACGGTGTGCAGCGTCGTCGGACTCGTGAGCGTCGTGGCGTGCGCCGTCTGGTCGGTGGTGCGCATCTGCAACGTGTTAACGGGCAGAACGGACAAGGGCGTGCTCGCGCCCGCCGCCGCGACCTATTTCGCCTTTTTGTGCGCCGCCATGCTCTTCTTCCTCTGCATCGCGCAGAACGTGACGACGGCGGGCGTTTCGACGGGACTCGTCATGAACGGGGCGACCATTGCGGGCATCGTGCTGGGCGCGGTGTTCCTGCTCGCGGCGGTGGGGCTCTCCGCCGTCATGTGGGGAACGGGCAGCGATAAGCGCCGCTTTGCCTTCCGCCTCACGGCGGGCGTGCTGTGCACGGCGTGCGCCGTCACCGTCATCGCGCTCCTCTGCGGCGGCGCGGTGGGGTACCGCCTCGACAGCAGCACGGAGGTCTCCACAAAGTACGGCATCTACACCTTCTTCACACAGCTCATGACGGCGTCGGCGTCCGTTTCGCAGTCGGATTGGTCGGCATTTGCCGCCATGTACAACGGCTGTGTGTTCCAGGCTGCCGTTCTGCTCATCGCCGCCGTCCTGTTCGGCGTGTTGTGCACGGCGGGCGTTTCGCAGGTGCTCGCCTCGGCGGGGTCCGACGCGGGCAAACGCGCCCGCCGTCTTATGATGGCAGCGGCGCTGTGCGCCGTCGTCGCGGGCGTGCTCATGCTCACCCTCACTTCCTCCTACCTAAATTGGATGGACAACGAGAACCTCCTCGTTGAGGCCGCGGCGCCCGCTCTCGTCATCGTGTTCGGCGTACTTCTCTTTGCCGTTTCCGTTGTCTGGACGGTCAAAGAAAATGCCGCCGGGGAATAAGAGAATATCCATCGCATAATGCAGGCGGCGGGCATTTCCCGCCGCTTTTCTCTTACGGCGGAAGAAAATGCGCGCATTGGGCGCGGAACGCCTTGCAGGCGGCGGAATTTTTTGATATAATGATATCGTTCAAATTCAAAACAAAAGGGGCACGGCGCTCGATATGAGGAAAACTATCACCATTCCCAAGGCGGCATCGCTTGTTCTGGAGCTGCTCACCGCGGTGTGCATGGTCGTGGGGATCACGCTCACGTCGCAGATGGGCGGCGGATTTATGGCGGGCGGCACGGCGTTTTTGTACTTCACCGTGCAGTCCAATCTGTGGATCGGCGCGGTGTGCGCCCTCTTTTTCGCGCTGAACACGGCGGCGCTCTTTAAGCCGTCGTTTGCCATCCCCCGCGCGCTGCATCTTGTCAAGTTCGTGTTCACCGTCTCGATCACCCTGACGGGCATCGTCTTTTGCTGCGTGCTCGCGCCGACCATGCCCGGGAGCTTCCGTTCGGCGGCGAACGTGCTCACCCACGTCGTCGTGCCGCTCGCTGCGATCGTCGACCTCTTTCTCTGCCGCCCGCAGGACATCCGCTTCGGGCACTTTGCCTATGCGCTCATCCCGCCCGTTTACTATCTCATCTTCGCGGGCATCGGCTATGCGCTGGGATGGGACTTCGGCGGCGGAAACAATTATCCTTACTTCTTCCTCAACTGGGATTCGCCCGCGGGCGCGTTCGGGTTCAGCTCGGAGATGCCCTATTTCATGGGCTGCGTCTGGTGGATCGTTCTGCTCATCCTCTTTCTCTCGGGCTTGGCGACGGGGTATATCGCCCTCATCAAACGGCTCAACCGTCGGACGGGCAAAGAGGGGGCCTGACGCCCCGCGCGTTGTTGAAGGGGGACATCATGGCGGAATGCAGAGAGTTACAAGAGCGGACGAGCGAGGCGCTTTCCGCGCTGCTGCGCGTGTGGGAGAGCGCGGTGCGGGCGACGCACTTCTTTTTGTCTGAAAAAGAGATCGGGCGCATCGGGCGGTATGTGCCGCAGGCACTGCGGGAAGTGCCGCACCTGCTTGTCGCGGAGACGGGCGGCGAGATCGTTGCCTTCGCGGGCGTGAACGGGCGCAGGCTCGAAATGCTGTTCGTCTGCGCGGAGCGCAGGGGGGAGGGGATGGGCAGGCAACTATTGCAATACGCCTTGGATGCCTTCTCCGTGGATGAGGTGACGGTCAACGAGCAGAACGCGCAGGCAAGGGGGTTTTACGAGAGGATGGGCTTTCGGGCATACAAGCGCTCGGAGACGGACGAACAGGGCGCGCCTTATCCAATTTTGTACCTGAAACGCGGGAACGGGTGAATGATCTCGTGCCCGCAGTTACATAAAAAGCCGTCCGCGGGGGACGGCGAGGGGGACGCTATGCGTCCTCTTTTTTTGTGCGCGCCGCCATGGCGGCGCCGACCGCGAAGATGAGAAGGACGACCGCTCCACCCAGCACGTTGGTGAGCGTGTGCCCCTGTCCGTCGCCGAACGCCTGCATCATGGACACCTGCAGAACGAGCACGGAGTATGCCGCGCCGACGAGGTTGACGTTGCGCATCGCCTGCACCAACAGGCTGTCCTGCCGCCTTGCCTTCACGAACTGTACGACGGCGGAGACGATCTTATAAAAGGTATACGCCGCGACGGCGTAGATGAAATACCCCGCATATTCAAACGCCGCGTCCGTCCTGTTGATGAGGAGCAGGATGCCGATAAGCGCGGGGATGAGCAGCCAGAGCAGGCATCCGCAGACATGGTATGCCCGCATTTCCTTGCCGCGGTCGCCGCGCAGCCTGTTCGCGCACAGCAGCAAGGCGCCCTTCAAAAGGAGCAGAACGGCGTAAAAGAGGGCGATCGCAACGTTCCATGCGCTGTGCGCGGCGATCCCGACGGCGGCTTGCAGCGCGGCGTAGGCGACATTGACGGCAAATCCTATCGCCGCAAACACCATCGTGCGGAAGCCGTAATTTTTCAGGACGTTGTCGGAAAAGGGGTGCCGCTGCAGCAAACGCAGGGCACGCGCCTTGAGTTTGGGGGCGAGCAGCACGAGCGTATAGACGAAGTAGCCGAGCCCGACTGCCGTCAGGGCGTACACGGCGCAGTGCAGGGGCGTCTGCGCGGGGAGCAGAACGAGCAGCAGGATGCAGCCTGTGAGCGTCAGCGCGAACAGGACGTAAAAGCAGGCGAGGAACACCCTGCCGGGGTGCGCGATGCGCCGCAATATCCGCTTTATAAAGTGCATTCCGCTCTCCTCTGTGTTCTATCGCTGTGTTCCGTTCGCGCCCGTTCCGTTTGCTGCCGCGCTCACAACAGTTCGGTGCGCAGCAGGTCGTTGCCCTTTTCCAGAAGGTTGGCAAGCGCCTCCTCCGTTTCGTCGATGACGGGGAGCAGGGTTTTCGTCTTTTTGGCGGCGAGTTTTTTGTAGAAAAAATAGTTGACGGCGCACAGCGCGATGCCGAGGATGCCGAGCAGGATGCCGCCCGCCATGGCGGCGGCGCTGCCTTCGCGGAGCATGACGAGGCTCATCCCGCCGCCCAAAACGAGCGCGGAGATGACTCCGAAGATCCACGCGAACACGCCCGCGCTCAACGTCTTGGCACGCTCCAGCCCGTGGAGCGTCTCCAGCGTCTGTTCCGCCTGCCGTTCGAGCTTTGTAAGTTCCGCCCTGTGGCGCTGCTTTCTGTCCCGCCTGAACGAGAGCGTCGCATTGCCCGTCACCGAAGTCGCCGCGTTGCTCACTTCCCAGCCGAAGGCTTCGTAGAGGTCCATCGTCCGCGCCTCATCTCTGGCTTTTACGGACACCGTCTTGTACTCATAGGATATAAAATCTTTTTCCTGCATGGTCATTCTCCTTGATTTCCGATCTGTCCCGCGAGCGCCTTCCGCCGCGCGATACGGTTGACTTTTTCGTGAGACAAGTGTATCATAAAGGAACGGGCGGCAAAAATCAACCGTCCGGACGGGGGATAAGACACAGCCGCGCACCCTGTCGCCGCAAATGATACAAAAGGGGGAGAATGTCTCATGGAATATGCGCCCGAGGAGTATACAAAGCACTATATCATCACGGCGCTCTTCAAGCTGATGAACGCCTACGAGTACGAAAAGATCACCGTAAAGGACATCGCCGCTAAGGCGGGCGTCGGCAGGGCGACCTTTTACCGCTACTTCAAGAGCAAGGAGGACGTCATCGTCTGTTACTTCGAGCGCCACACGCGCGAGTTTGCGTCGGGACAGCGCTACTATCCGCGCTGCAAGGAGGATCACGTCCGCATAGCGGAAGATACTTTTGCCATGTTCAGGGCGAACAAAGAGCCCTTCAGACTGCTCAAACGGGCGCGCCTCAACGGGCTGTATCTCGACTACCTCAACAGCCGGTTCGCGGAGATGTTCGCGCGCGAGAAGACGGATAAAAACCGCTATCTTCCCTACCTCTATGCGGGGATGCTGTATAACGTCTCCATGAAGTGGCTGGAGGATGATTGCGCCGGGGATGCCTCCGCGCTCGCCCGCTTGGTCGTGGACGCGGTCTATCCCGAGGAGGAATAGCGCGGGAGCGCTGCGCTTTTTCCGCCGCGAGGCGGGCGTATGAAGGCGTATGAAATCGATAAGAATAAGTTGTAATTTTTTTTGAACGTACCCCCTTGCAATCGGCAGGGGGGTGTGTTATAATAAGGGTGTTATAATGTTATCGGTTTTTGTTTGAACGGAACACGAAGGAGACGCAGAATGCAGGAAACATTCACCCAAGAGGACAAGATCCCCATCATCGTGGGCGTCACGGGGCACAGAAAGCTCCTTCCGGAGGACATCCCGCGCCTGAAAGAGGAGGTAAAGGCGGCGCTCCTCGAGATCGGGGCGATGTGCAAAAACACGCCCGTCGTCATGCTCAACGCCTTTGCGGAGGGCGCGGACACGCTGTGCGCGGAGGTCGCCATCGATCTCGGCATCAAAATTTACGCGCTGCTGCCCTGCCCCGCGGAGCGCTATCAGGAGAGTTTTGATGACCCCGACGCCAGGAAGGAACTTGCAAAATATCTGGAGGGCGCCGAGCGCGTCATCATTGCGCCCGATGTGGAGGTGAACAAGCCGTGGCTGCAGAACGCCGTCCAAATCAAGGATGCGGACTATGAGTACCGCCAGCTCGGCATCTATATGGCGTCCAACTGCCATATTCTGTTGGCGCTCTGGGACGGCGGCGAGCCGCACACCGATTTCGGCTGCGGCACGGCGGAAGTGGTGCGCTACGCCCTCGAACAGAACTATCTCTCGCGCGAGCATCTCGTCCGCCCCGGCTGCATCAACGACAGCGCCGTGTTGTGGATCTCCACGGCAAGTGCAAACGCTGCGCCCGCGCAGGACAAGAGGAAGTGGCTTGCGAGCAAGTATGCTTTCGCGGAAGGGGAGCGCGAAAAGGTGGGAGAGCCCTGGGGCGATTACCTCATGTCGGACGCGCCGACGGGGTATGTGTGCGATATTGTCGCAAAAACGGACGAATACAACGCCTCCCTTCCGGAGGTCAATCCGAACGCCGTCAAGCTCTGGGACAACGTAGAGGAGCTGGACGGCTACCGCAGGGCGCTGCGGCGGCACTATATCAAGGCGGACGCGCTCTCTTACAGCGTCAATCAGAAGAAATACAACGCCTTTTTGCTGCTCATCGCCTGTCTGGGGACGCTCGTCGCGCTCTTTTTCATGCTCTACGACGACGCCCAGCAGATCTACATGATCTATCTGTGCGCCGCCGCGCTCTGCGCGCTGCTCGCCGTGACGGGCTACGGAAAGCGTAAAAAGGTGCATGAACGCTACGTCGGCTACCGCGCCTTCGCCGAGGCGCTGCGCATCCAATTCTATGCCACCATGTGTGTGAACGCCGCCGAGTCGGAGGACACGGTGGGCGGCGACGGGCAGTCGGAGTATCACGAGTGCATCTGCGAACTGTATTCCTGGACGCAGAAGTCGGACATGGTATGGGTCTCCAAGGCGCTGCGCACCTTCGACATCCTGTATCCGTCCGAAAAACTGCTCATCCCGTCGGACAGGGTGATGCAGACATGGATCGGCGAGCAGGAGGAAAAGCCGCGCGGGCAGCTCGCTTATCATTCCGACCGCGTCGAGAAGAACAAGGCGCGCGCAAAGCTCTATCGCACCATCTCCTCGGGCATCAAAATTTTGTCCGTCGCCATCTATGCCGTCGTGTTCTGCCTCGAACTTGCCACCTGTTTTGTCCATGCGAGCGGCGGAACGTGGTTCTGGGAGGGGGACATGGCGGGCGGGCTTGCCTGGCGCAGCCTGGGCATCATCGTCATCGGAACGGCGACGGCGGCGTCCCTGCTCTTCTCAAGCTATCTGGGCAAGCTCTCGTACGACAGAAAGGCATCCGATAACCGCAAAATGATGGCGCTCTACGCCTCGGCGTGGGCGCGCTGGAAGGACATCCGCAACAAGCATCGCCCCGTGGACGAGGTGCGCAAATTCGTGCGCGAGGTCGCGCGCGAGGAGTTGGTCGAAAACGGCATCTGGTGCTCGTATATCATCGACAACGGGCTGGAAGTCGCGCTGTAAAGCGCGGCGTCCCGAAATAATACAAACGTATGCAAAAAAACAGACAAGGGAAATACGATGAAGAAAACGTTGGAACTGCAATTTGACGGAACGTGGGTGCTCTCGCACCGCGACGACGCGGAGCTTCCCGTTTCCGCCCTTCGGACAAAGCTCTCGGCGCTCGGGTTCGAGTGCGGCGAGGGGACGTTCACGGAACTCTCCGTCACCTTCGACGGGGCAGCCATGTCCGCGGCGGAGGCGAAGCAGCGCATCTGCGACGCCTTCAACGCCCTCTATCCGGAGGAGTCGTCCGCGCTCACCATCGCGGAGGAGACCGACGAGGATGCGGACGAGAAGGCTCCCGAAGAAGAGGCGGACGAGAGCGACGCAGACGAGGATGACGCGGACACGGACGACGAGAACGAGGCGCGCCGCAAAGCGCTGGAAGCGCGCCGGCAGGAGCTCCTCAGAAGGCTCCGGGCGAGTTTCGGCCCGGACGACGACGAGGAAGAGTTCGAGGACGACGAGGACGACGAGGGCGAAGAAGGGGGGAGCGCGGACGCGGCGTCCGCCGCCGCCACCCTTGCAAAGATCGAGGCGCTCGTCGGCGCGAAGGAGTTCAAGGCGCTCGCGCGCGAGATCGCCGACATTGCGCCCGAGATCGTCCGCACGGGCACGCAGGAGGTCTTTCTGGGGCAGTGCTACCTCTTCTCCATCGGCGACGGGTGCGGGCTCACGACCTATCTTACCCTGCTCGCGCGGCTCATCGGCGAGACGGGGCTGTGCAAAATGGGCGGCGTGCGCGAGGAAAAGCTCGGGCACGGCGACGATGACGACGCCTTCCGCGACGCCAGGCGCGCGCTCTGGTCGGGGAGCAGGGGGCGCGTCGGGCTGGTGTGCATCGACATCAGCGAGCGGATGGGGCGTACGGACAGCCTCGCCTTCAAGGACTTTCTGCGCACTGTCGAAAAGCATTCGGAGAGCGCCATCGTCGTGTTCCGCGTGCCCTTTGTGGAGAAGGACGTTCTGGCGCGCATCCGCTACTCCATCGGCGATCTGCTCAACGTGAGAACGGTCTCCTTTCCGCCCTTCGGACAGGAGGAGATCCGCCGCTTCGCCCGTTCGGAGATGGAGCGCTATCATTTCAGCCTCACAAAATCGGCGTGGGACTGCTTTTCGGAGCGCATCACCGAGGAAAAGAGCGACGGCAGGTTTTACGGCATCAACACCGTCAAAAAGGTCGTCAAGGAGCTCGTCTATCAGAAGGAGCTCCAAAACGCCCGCCGCGGGACGCAGGACACCGTCATTGGCGGAAGGGACGCCAAAAAGCTGTGCGCACGCGAGCAGCCCGCGGGCGTCACGGGGGAGGAGATGCTCTCCCGTCTCGTGGGGAGCGAGAGCGTCAAGCGGCAGATCGCCGAGATCGTCGCGCAGATCGAGCTCGCCCTTCAAAGCGGCGGCGAGCGCCCCTGCCTGCATATGCGCTTCGTGGGCAATCCCGGAACGGGCAAGACGACGGTGGCGCGCATCCTGGGCAAAATGTTAAAAGAGCGCGGCGTTCTGCGCATCGGCAACTTCTTCGAGTGCGCGGGGCGGGATCTGTGCGGCAGGTATGTGGGGGAGACGGCGCCCAAGACGGCGAGCATCTGCCGCGACGCCTACGGCTCGGTGCTCTTTATCGACGAGGCGTATTCGCTCTACCGCGGCGACGACGGCTCGCGCGACTACGGCAGGGAGGCGCTCGATACGCTCATCGCCGAAATGGAGAACCACCGCAGCGACTTCGTGGTCATCATGGCGGGCTATCCCGACGAGATGGCGACCCTCATGGAGGGCAACGCGGGGCTGGCGAGCAGAATGCCCTACACGCTGGAATTCCCCAACTTCACGCGCGAGCAGCTCGGCGAAATTTTCGCCTCCATGGTGCGCGGGCACTTTGCCTGCGACGAGCAGCTCCTGCCCGCCGCGACGGCGTATTTTATGGCGCTGCCCGACGAATTCCTTGCGGCGAAGAAGTTCAGCAACGCGCGCTTCGTGCGCAATATTTTTGAAAGGACGTGGGCGAAGGCAGCCATGCGCTGCCAGCTTGCGGGAAAGCAGACCGTCACGCTCACCAAAGAGGACTTTGAACACGCGAGCGCGGAGAAGGATTTCGCCGTCTCGCTGCCCAAAAAACTGCGGCTGGGATTCTGACGTTCAGACGGCAGGGCGCGCCCCTGCGGGATAAGGAGAAATTATGTCGGACGAAAGACAGTATAAACAGGCAAAAGAGGTGTTCCGTTCGCTGTGCGCGGCGTTCGATGCGGACGGCTGGACGTACGACGCGGACGAGAAGGAGCTCACCATCGAGAGCGGCGTGCAGGGCGAGGACCTGCCCATCCCCCTCGACATCGAGGTGGACGCGGAGCGGATGCTCATATCGCTCATCTCCCGTCTTCCTTTCTGCGTAGAAAAGGAGCGCAGAAGGGAGATGGCGGTGGCGGTCTCGCGGGCGAACAACGGGCTCGTGGACGGCTCTTTCGACTACGATTACAACACGGGCGACATCCTGTTCCGCATCACGGTGAGCTTCCGCGACAGCCTCATCGCCGCGAACGCGCTGCGCGGCATGGTGCACTTCGCCTGCCTTGCGGTGGACGCGTATAACGATAAGTTCCTGCGGGTGAACGGGAACGATATGGACTGCGACGAAGTCGCGGATTTTATCGCATGAGGTGAAACATGGGAAACCAAAGACAGGCGCAAGCCGTATTCGAGACGCTGTGCAAGGCGCTCGACGAGCGGCATTGGAAGTATGAAAAGCACCCGGACGATCTCGTCATCACGTTCGACTATCGGGGGGAGGACATCCCCATGTCGTTCGTCATGGCGATCGACGCCGAGCGCGAGGTCGTGCAGCTGTTCTCCACGCTGCCCTTTTTGTTCGGGCGGGACAAGCGGGTGGAGGGCGCCATCGCCACGTCCTGCATCAATTATCTGCTCGCCGACGGCAGCTTTGACTATGACTACAAAACGGGCACCGTGCGCTTCCGCCTCACCGCGACCTTCCGCGACAGCCTCATCTCGCCCGCCCTTCTATTATATATGGTCGCCATCGCCTGCCGGACGGTGGACGAATACAACGACAAACTTCTGATGGTCGCAAAGGGCGTCCTTGCGCCCGAGGACATCACGGCGGACGAGTTGTAAATTTTGCGGGATCTCTCCATAAATGGGGAAAAAGCCGCACACCCGTGGGCAATTTTCGGGTGCGGAGAGGGGCTGCGGCGTAGTATACTGTTCTCACGATCGAACGAGGAGCAAGAGCAAATATGAGGACCATCCGATTTCATCTCGATCCCGTGCAGCAGGAGCTCCTCGACGTAAGGGGGCAGCGGCGGTTCGTGATGCGCTGCTCGGAGGAGCGGCTGCACGAGCAGGCGGAGGAGGCATATTCCCTCGGGGAGATGCGCGCGCTCGTCAAAAAGTACGGGCTGTGCGATATGTGCGACTTTTCGGGGCTCAACGTCTCGGCGGCAAAGATCCTCATCAACTGTGCGGTCACCGCCCTCTACCGCTATCCCTGTCTGCGCGGAAAGATGTGCTATCTCGGCTCGCGCGGGGGGTATGTGCGGATGCTGCGCAGGCTCTCGGAGCACGACGCGGACACGCTCCATACGCTCGGCGTGCAGCATATCTGCGACGACGCGCTGGCGCGCTCCCTCGGTCAGACGGTCGGGGAGCTCGTCGCGGAGCGGAAGGAGGGGGACGGCTCCAACATCCTTGCCGAGGCGATCTCGTGCATGGGGCTCGTGGACGGCATCCTCCTCGATGAGGCGGATTTCAGCACGCAGCGCTTTCTGCAGGTCAAAGAGGAGCTTGCGTCCTCGGTCAGGGCAAAGCATTCTCCGATCGGCTGCGCGTCCGTCTCCGCCGTCATCTATCACGAGATCGGGCACCTTCTGGACTACCTTTGCGGCACGAGCAAAGACCCCGCCTTCGCCGTTCGGTTTGAGGAGATGGGGAAGAACCGCATCACCATGGCGCTCTCGCGCTACGCGTCGACGAGCGCCGCCGAATTTGTGGCGGAGGGGTTTTCCGAGTACATGAGCAATCCCTCCCCGCGCAGGACGGCTTGCATGATCGCCGAGGCGATCGACGTGAGCTACCGCGCGGTGGAGAAGAACCGTTAAACTTTGACAAAAAAATTATTTTATACAAAAGGAGCAACATTATGGACAACATGGTAAGAAAGAACAGATGTATCGACATCGTATTCTGCATCGACGGAACGGGCAGCATGAGCGACTGCATCGACAATGTCAAAAAGCACGCGCGCAACTTCTATTCGATGCTCGTCGAGAAGATGACGCGCCTCGGCAGCGACATCGACGAAACGCGCGTCAAGGTCATCGTGTTCCGCGACTACGGCTGCGACGGCGAGAACTCCATGCAGATCAGCGACTTCTTCCTGCTCGACCAGGACACGCCCGACTATGAGAAGTTCCTCTCCGGCGTCAGGGCGCAGGGCGGCGGCGACGGCCCCGAGAACGGGCTCGAGGCGCTCTTCTATGCGATGCAGAGCAAGTTCGAGTGCGGCGACGACGACCGTCAGGTCATTGTGCTCTTCACCGACGCGGACGCGCTTCCCCTCGGTGCGCGCAGCGACAGCGCCGTCTATCCCAAAGACATGGTGGACGAGGCGGGGCTGGAAAAGATGTGGATCGGCAAGGACCAGGAGCGCGTCGGATTCCTCAACCAGCTCACCAAGCGTCTCGTCATCTTCGCGCCCGCGGGCACCAGGTACGAGGAGCTCGCCAAGAGATGGAACCTCACCTGGTATAAGGCGGTCGCCGGCGACGACGGGCTCTCGGAGATCTCCTTCGACGACATCATCGACCTCATCGGAAAGTCTGCCTCCGCCAAGGCAAGACGTTAACATAAGCCGTCTGCCCTGTGTTCCCGTGAGGGGCGCAGGGCAGAAAATTATCGGCGGAACAGGAGGAAACATTCATGCAGTATCACGGATATGAGATCGAACCCGAATATATCGCAAAGGATGCGGGCGTGCCCGACTGGCATTCCGCGGGGCTCGGCGAGTTCGTCGTCGGGCGCAAGGGCGGAAAGCGCTGGTTTATCAAGCGCAACAACGAGTACCGCTTCCCGACGGAGAAGGAGCAGCCCGACAAGGAGCTGCGCGACTACTACCTCATCCCCGCCAAAAAGTATCAGGCGGACCGCGAGGCGCTGCGCAGGCTGATGGTGGAAAAGGGCGGACTGACGGCGGAAAAGGACCACATCGTGCCCGAGGTGGAGCACTTCGTCGCCGACGGCAGGATCGTCCTCGTCAGCCAATATGTGGAGAACATCGCGCGGGACGCGAATTTTACGAAGATGGAGGCGGGGGAGTTTATCGCCTTCTGCGCCGACGTCGCGGAGCTTTTAAAAAAGCTCCACGCCTGCGGCGTCATCCACGGCGACCTGAAAGTGGGCGGCGCGGACGACGTGATGAGCGGGAACATCGTCGCCGCCATTGAGGGCGGCAAGCTCACGCCCTATCTCATCGACTTCGACCTCTCCTTCCCCGCGCCTCCCGCCAAAAATCCCGAGGGCATTCCCCATTCCGACCACTACGAGAGCCCCGAGATCGTTCCCTATATCGACGGCGAGGAGGACTGCCCCGAAGTCACGACGGCGACCGACGTCTTTACGCTGGGCATCGTCTTTCACAAGCTCTGGACGGGCGACTTCCCGGGCGTCGAGGAGGAACGCTCCTCCGCGGGGCGGTGCATCGCCGCGGGCAAGGAAGTCATCCTCAACAAAAAGTTCGACGTGCGCATCGGCGACGGCTGCGGCGCGACCTTCATCTCTCTCCTCAACTGGATGCTCGCCAAAGAGCCCTCCGCACGCCCCACGGCGGCGCAGGTCGCGGCGGTGCTGCGCGACGAGGAGGCGGTGCCCGACGCCTTCCACAAGGGGGCGGACGTCAAGACCTTTACCGACATCTGGGAGACGCACCGTCGCTCGGCGGAGCGCCGCACGGCAGAGGAACTGCGCGCGCTCGGCGTGCGCTCCTTCCGCTGCGTCAACGACGGCGGTCGCCTCAAATATGCCGTCCGCCTTGCCGACGACACCGAGCGGTATCTCACGCTCGACGAGGCGATCGACGCGGGCTACATTGTGCGCAAGCCTGCCGAGATCTCCGAGCCGTGGGCGGAGCACAACATCACCCTCATCCCCGCGGCGGAGATCGCCGCCAAGGGGTATGCCGAGGTCAAGCGCACCAACGCGGGCGGGCACCGCTACGCCATCGTCACGGCGTCCGGCGTCACCTTCACGCACGGGTACGAATGGCTGCTCGCCGAAGGGCTCGCCACGCGCAATCCCGTTGAGCCCGTCGAGAGCGACAAGCCCTGGCCGGGCGATGGCGCGTACGCGAGCGACGAATTTCTGGCGGAACGCGGCGTCAAAAAGATCCAGCGCGTCAAATACGGCGCGGAGAACCGCTACCGCGTGGAGTTCACGGACAGGGAACCCCTGGAGGACGTGAGCGCCGGAACGATGCGCAAATTGAGGTATATCGTATGACCCCTTCCTTTGCATTTCACATCAGCGCGCCCAATAACGAGGACGTCTATCCGCTCGTGCTCCCCGACTGGCTGGCAGTCGCCGACGGCATGGGCGGCTCGGGCTGCATGAAGCACGCCGTGCCGGAGGAGAAGCGCGCATCGCTTTCCGCCGTGTTGGAGTACGTCCTGCCCGAGGCGCTCCCCGTGCTGCACGATCCGCGTTACAGCCTTCTGCGCCATATCGTGGAAGGGGACGGTTCGGGCGCGCTCTCCTATCTCTCCTACATCTTTGCGCCCTGCATCCGCGACGAAGTCAATACCTCGGCGCGCTGGGCGTCGCGCATCGTGATGGCGCGTTTTGCCTTCTTCGTCCTCTCGCGCAGAGCGGAGGCGGGGGATGTGCCGTGGACGCGCGCGGATTACGACGCGCTGGGCGCCTTCATCGAACAGGGGTTAAAGAACACCGTCGCCGCGCTCTCGCTCACGGTGAGCAATCCCGACATGACGCTCCTGCCCTCGACGTTCGCCGCCCTGCACGTTGTGTCGGAGGGGGAGAAGGAATGCGTCGTCCGTGCCGTGTGGGCGGGCGATTCCCGCTGCTATCTGCTCGACGCGGGCGGCTTGAAAAAGCTCTCCGCGGACGACGAGAACGAGAGCGGGCTGCTGACCAACAATTTAAGCGCGGAGGGGAGCGCGGGCATCCGCGTGCGGGAGTACCGCCTTCCAAAGCCCTTCGTGCTGTTCTGCGCGAGCGACGGCTTCTTCGACGCCTACGGGAAGTCGACGGAGCTGCCCGTGGAGGCGGAGCTTCTGGAGGACATTTTTGCCGCCGAAAGCTGGGATCGGCTCAAAAGCCGCCTTTCGGAGCGCTATCTCGGCAACCTGTCCGACGATACGAGCGTGGCGCTGGGCGCGTTCGGGCTGCAGGAGTACGCGCAGCTCAAAGAGATGCTCTCCGCAAGGCGGGAGCACATCGCGTCGCTCTACAGCCGCTACCGTGACTACGCCTCCATCCTCTCGCTCATCCAAAAGCCCGAGCATCAGGTCACGGCGTCCATCTGCGACCGCTTCGAGAGCAAGTTCCCCGACATCGTGCGCGCGCTCGCGGACGCATATTTTGACAAACGTGAGGACTTTTTGTTGACACAGCGCTGGCGTGAGGACATCGCTGCCTGTGTCGAGGAGTGCAGAAAGCAGCTCTCCTCGGGCGCCAAGACGCGCAAAGAGGCGCTCAAAGAGCGCGTGCTCGCCTGCCTTCATGAGGAGGGCTGCCGTGCAAACTTTCTCGAAACGCTCCCCGCGGGCGGGTTGGGTCAGCTCGTCGGGAGCCTTCGCGAACGGGAGGAAAAGTGCGAGCGCCTGCGCCGCGAACGGGAGGCAGGGGAGGATGCCGGTCGGCTGGATGCGGAGGCGGAGCGCCTCTGCGCGCAGCTCGAACAGGAACAGGCGCGCATCCTCGCCCTTCTGAACGCCGCGCCCGAGGGCGCCTTCACACTCGCAACGGCGCATGAGCGGAGCAGGGCGCGCTGCCGGCTCATCAAGGAGCTTAAAACGCTCGCCGCGCTGGAGCGCGACCTCACGGACGAAAAGCCGCACCTCGGCGATGAGGCGCGGCAGGCGGAGCGCGAGTACGGCTATTCCGACCTCGTCGCCCGCGCGTTGAAGTATTGCAGGGATCGGGGCGCCTATCGCGGGATGCTCCACGACAAGGAGGAGGCGCTGCGTGCCGCGGAGCGCGAGTACGAGAGCGCCTTCAAAAAGTTCCGCGGCAACATCACCTGCTTTCTCGACCGCCGCCGCGAGGTGTTCACCGCCGCGTTCATCGAAAAGCTGGACATGGAGCGCGTGCTGGGCGGCGACGTCGACGAGGACGAACTGCGCCGCCTTGCAACCGATACCCTCGTCGCGCGGTTCGGCAAAGACGCCGGCGTGATGAACGCCACGCTCGAGGTATTCCGCCGCGAGCCTTCGGCGACGTCCTGCATCGACCGCATCTTCCCCGCGTCCAGGCTCGCCGATTTCCGCAAGTATTATCTCCACAGGGGGGACGCCGACCTTCCCGCGTTCGCGGAGTACCGTCAGGAGATGGAGGTGTACGACCGCGAAGGGGACGCCCTGCTCGCAGCTCCCGCCGACTTGCCCGCGCCGTCCGCCCCCGCACAGCAAACGGCAGAACAGCCGCAGCAGACGGAAGAAGTAACACAGCAGACAGAACAGCCGAAGCAGGCGGCGGAAGTTCCGCAGCAAGAACAAACCAACCAAGCGCCCGAGGGATCGGTCGGGCAAAGCGCATTTTCCAAAGAGGAGAAACCATGTTAAAGACATATATCTGCCCCGACTGCGGGATGGCGGTCGGGGACGGATCCACCGCGTGCATCCGCTGCGGCTGTCCCATGCAGCAGATCCGCGAGGGCAGAAAGACGCGCGTCAAGCTCCCTTACACGCAGTGGGCGGGGCAGAACGACGTGAAGTCTGCGCCCCGTGACGCCTTCGGCAATCCCAACGGCTCCAATTACGACCTGCTGCGGGACGGCAGCATGAAGGGGTACAAGATCCTGCTCATCAACCTGTGCCCTTCGTGGGATGCCTGCGGGAAGCGGGAGAGCTATCAGGGGCCCGTCCGCGCACTCGAGGGCAAGGGGTTCACGGTGAACTACACGGCACAATTCCCCGAAAATTTTGCCGCCGCAACGCAGGACGTCTGCCAGGTGTGGCTCATCAGCGGCAACGAGCGCACGCTCACGGAGGCGAACATCCGCGATCTGAAGCACTTTTACGACCAGGGACGCGGGCTCTATCTCTGGGCGGACAACGACCCCTTCTTCGCCGACGTCAACGCCGTGCTGCGGGCGTGGTTCGGGAGCAGGATGCAGGGCGACTATCGGGGCGATCGGGTGATCGGCGTGCAGGAGGGGCGCGGCGCGGGGATCGTTGCGGGGCACCTCATCTCGACGGGCATCGCAAATTTTTACGAGGGGATCACCATCTCCAACGTCACCCTCACGGGGCCTTTGAAGCCGCTCGTGTACTCCTCCGACAACAACGTCGTCACGGCGTATGCGGACGAGGGCGGCAAGCGGCTTCTGGTCGACGGCGGGTTCACAAGGCTCTACAATAAATGGAACAGCGCGGGCACCGACCGCTACGTCGTGAATGCGGCGGGCTGGCTCGGGAATTTTGAAAAATTCGGCTGGCGCATCCCCGAGTGACGTTTTTCGGACGCAGCTCAACGACTTGAAAAGAGGCATAAACGCGTGCCTCTTTTTTACTGACGACGAAAATCTGCGGATAGGAAGGGGCAAGGGACAGGTGCATCCTTTCCCCCTGCGTCATCCCGAACACGGAACGTAGTGAAGTGGAGGGATCCCCTTGCAAGCGACAAGGGGGCGGGGGGATTCCTCGCTTCGCTGACTTCGCCCCGATGGGGCTCGTGCGCCGCATCGTCGGAATGCTCCTGCAAGCAGGCATTCCTCCTCGCGTCGGACGGAATGACGGGAGAGAGGGGCACGCCCCAACTTCGCCCCTTTGGCGCCTGCAGCTCCGCCTGCGAAAAGGGGGCGGGGAGGAAAATCGCAAGAAAATAAAAAAGTGGGCGCAAGATTTATTTGACTTCATTTTGCGAATGTGATATATTGTTAGCATACTTTCTTGCGGCAAGGATGAGAGATGAAGGCACTTGAAGAAAAGATCCTCTCGGAAGGCACCGTTCTTCCGGGGAATGTGCTCAAAGTGGGGAGCTTTCTCAACCAGCAGATGGATTCCGATTTCATCATGGAGATCGGGCGGGAGATCGCGCGCCTGTATGCGGGCGAGAACGTCACCCGCGTGCTGACGGTGGAGTCCTCCGGCATCGCCATTGCGGTGGCGGCGGGCATTGCGCTGCACGTTCCCTGCGTGTTCGCCAAAAAGCACAGAAGTGCCAATATGCCCAAGGAAGTGTACACGGCGTCCGTCTATTCCTATACGCATAAGGAGACGTACGAGATCGCCGTCGCCAAAGATTATGTGGGCGAGAACGACCGCGTGCTCATCGTGGACGACTTTCTTGCCAACGGGAACGCGGTGCGCGGGCTCATGCGCATCATCGAAAATGCGGGGGCGAAGCTCGTCGGCTGTGCCATCGCCATTGAAAAGGGGTTCCAGGGCGCGGGGGACAAACTCCGTGCCGAGGGGATCCGTGTCGAGTCTCTCGCCATCGTGGACGCCATGACGGACGAGAGCCTTGTTTTCCGCGCGCAATAGGGTTTGCTGCGCGGTTTTTTTGTTCGGCAACGATAATTTTTTATATTTTTTATCGGGAAAGGAGAAACATTATGAAGAAGTTGCTTGCTTTTGGGCTTGCGGCGACCATGGCGGTCGCGGGACTGGGTGCGCTTGCGGGCTGCGCGCAGGGCGACGGGGAACTCACCGTCGGTTTCATTGCGCTGCACGACGACAAATCGACGTACGACAAGAACTTTCTGGACGCCATCAAAAAGGCGTGCGCCAACAAGGGCATTGACGAGGATCACCTCATCATCAAGACGGGCATCCCCGAGACGAATGCCTGCTACGACGCGGCGGCGGAGCTTGTCGACCTGGGCTGCGATGTCATCTTCGCCGATTCCTTCGGACATGAAAAATTTGTTTTGCAGGCGGCGGAGGAATTCACCGATGTGCAGTTCTGCCACGCGACGGGCACGCTTGCGCACACGGAAAATGTTGATAACTTCCATAATGCCTTTGCTTCCATCTATGAGGGCAGATACCTTGCAGGCGTCGCCGCAGGCATGAAGCTCGTCGAAATGTATGAGGCGAAGGAGCTGAAAGAAAACAACTTCGACGCCGAAGGCAACATCAAGATGGGGTATGTCGGCGCTTATCCCTATGCGGAAGTCGTTTCGGGCTATACCTCCTTCTTCCTCGGCGCGCAGTCGGTGGTCAAAGCGGAGACGGACGTCAGTGTTTCCATGGAAGTCACCTATACGAGCAGTTGGTACGATGAGGTCGCCGAGCGTGACGGAGCGAACCTGCTCATCAGCCGAGGCGCGGCGCTCATCTCTCAGCACGCGGACTCCATGGGCGCTCCCGCTGCCTGCGAGACGGCGGGCGTTCCCAACGTGTCCTACAACGGCAGCACGGCGGCGCAGTGCCCCAAAACCTTCATCATTTCCTCGCGCATCAACTGGGTTCCTTACTTCGAGTATATGATCGATTGCGTGAAGAACGATGAGGAGATCGCCAAGGATTGGACGGGTACGCTGAAGAACGGCGCTGTGGCGGTCACCGAGCTCGGCAATGCGGCAGCCGAAGGCACGCAGGCAAAGCTCGACGAAGTGAAGGCAAAACTTGAGAACGGGACTCTGAACGTGTTCGACTGCTCCAAGTTCACCGTGGACGGCAAGCACATCACCTCTTACAAGGCAGACGTGAATACCGATGATGCCTTCACGCCCGATACGGAGGCGATCGAAAACGGCGTGTTTATGGAATCCAAGTTCCGTTCTGCGCCTTATTTCGATGTGCGCATCGACGGGATCACGGAACTCACTTCCGCAGAGTAAAGCAGAATAACGATCCTGACAAGCCGGCGAAGATACGTCTCCGCCGCTTGTTCTTTTCCGAACACTTTTTGCGAGGTAACAAGGTGGCACAACCTGCTCTCGAACTCAAAGGTATCAGCAAATATTTCGGCAGCGTCGCGGCGAACAGGAACATCGATCTCACCCTGCAAAAGGGGGAGATCCTTGCGCTCCTCGGCGAGAATGGCAGCGGCAAGACGACGCTCATGAACATGATCTCGGGCATCTACTACCCCGACGAGGGGAAGATCTATGTGGACGGGCAGGAGGCGGTCATCTCCTCCCCGCAGGATGCCTTCCGCCATCATATCGGCATGGTACATCAGCACTTCAAGCTCATCGACATCTTCACCGCCGCGCAGAACATCGTGCTGGGTCCCGGCGGAAAGGGCGCGCGCCTTTCCCGCATGAACGACGACGTGCGCGCCATCGCGCAAAAGTACGGCTTTGCCATCGATCCCAAAAAGAAGGTGTACGATATGTCCGTCTCTGAAAAGCAGACGGTGGAGATCGTCAAGGTCTTATACCGCGGCGCGGACATCCTCATCCTCGACGAGCCGACGGCGGTGCTCACCCCGCAGGAGACGGAGAAACTCTTCTCCGTCATGCGCGCGATGAAGGCGGACGGCAAATCCATCATCATCATCACGCACAAACTGCACGAGGTGATGGCGATCTCCGACCGCGTGGCGGTGCTCCGCAAAGGGGAGTATATCGGCTGCGTGGACACCGCGTCCACGAACGAGCAGGCGCTCACCGAAATGATGGTGGGGCAGAAGGTGGAGCTCTCCATCGCGCGCCCCAAGGCGAGCACCGACCGCCCTCTTCTGGAGATCAGGGATCTTGTCGTCAGAAGCGACGAGGGCAGCCGCGCCATCGAGGATCTGAGCTTCTTCATCCGCGGCGGGGAGATCCTGGGCGTTGCGGGCATCGCGGGGTGCGGTCAGCGCGAACTGTGCGAGGCGATCGCGGGGCTGCGCAAGGTGGAGCAGGGCGGCATCTATCACGAGGGCGAGAGCATCGTGGGGCTTACGCCCAAGCAGATCGCCGCGCGCGGCATCTCCATGAGCTTTATCCCCGAAGACCGTCTCGGCATGGGGCTTGCGCCCTCCATGTCCGTGACCGACAACATGATGCTCAAAAATTATGCCGAGCACCGCTTCGACATTGCGCCCGTTCCCGTTGCGGAGGAAGCGTCGCCCGCCAAAAAGCGGTGGCTGCGCTTTTGTAACCGTCTGGGCGCGTTCATCAACAAGCTGCCCTGCCCGTTCGTCAACAGGCGGGCGGCGCGTGCCGAGGCGCAGCGCGTCATCGGCGAGCTCGACATCGTCACCCCGTCCACCGAGACGCCCGTCAGGCGCCTCTCGGGCGGCAACGTGCAGAAGGTGCTGCTCGGCAGAGAAATTTTGACGGAGCCCAACGTGCTCATCACGGCGTACCCCGTGCGCGGGCTGGACATCAATTCCTCTTACCTCATCTATGACATACTGAACCGTCAGAAGGAGCGGGGCGCGGGCGTTCTGTTTATCGGGGAGGACCTCGACGTCATGCTCGCGCTGTGCGACAAGATCATGGTGCTCTGCCACGGCAGGCTCATGGGCGTCGTCCACGCCGAAAAGACGACCAAGGAGGAGCTGGGGCTCATGATGGCGGGGGCGCTCGACCTCGCCGAAGAAAAGGGCAAGCCGATGGGCGTTGCCAAAGATTCGCAGATCGCGGAAGGGGAGGACTCGGCATGGAACGCGTAAAACAGCCGCTCATCCACATCACCAAACGCGCGCCCATGCCGCTCTGGAAGGCGCTGTGCATCCGCGCGGGCGCCGTCCTGCTCGCGCTCATCGTGTGCGCCATCTTCATCTCGGCATCCGCACCCAAGCAGAAGGGATTTTTCGGGTACTTCGGCTCCCTCTTTACGGGTGTGTTCGGCACCGAGCGGCGCTTTCTGCTCTTTTTGCAGGATACGGCGCTTTTGCTGTGCGTGGCGCTCGCGCTCGTCGTCGCCTTCCGCATGAAGTTCTGGAACCTCGGCGGGAACGGGCAGGTGCTCATGGGGTGCCTTGCCTGCGCCATGTGTATGTACTACCTCGGCGGGAAGTGGGCGGACGGCTGGGTGTGTTTGCTGATGTTCTTCGCAAGCGTCGCCGCGGGCGCGCTGTGGGCGGTCATCCCCGCCGTGTTCAAGGCGTTTTTCAACACCAACGAATCGCTCTTCACCCTCATGATGAACTATGTGGCGCTCAACCTCGTCGCCTTCTTCATCACCCATTGGTACCCCACGGGAACGGGCGCCATGCCCCCCCTGGAGGACGCCAACCTGCCCACGTTCGGCAGCGGCGTCGCGGGGAGGGTGCTGCCCGTCGTGCTCGTCGCCGTCATCGTGACGGCTGCCATCTACTGCTACCTGCGCTTTTCCAAGCACGGGTACGAAATTTCCCTCATCGGCGACAGCAAGAACACGGCGCGCTATGCGGGCATCAACGTGAAGAAGGTCGTCATCCGCACCCTTGTTTTATCGGGCGCGCTGTGCGGGCTGGTCGGATTTTTGCTGGTCGGCTCCATCAACCACATGGTCAGCACCACGATGGACGACAACATGGGCTTTACGGGCATCATGGTCGCGTGGATGGGCAAGTTCGACCCCCTCATCATGACGGGCGTCGCCTTCTTCATCATCTTCCTCTCGCGCGGCATGGGGCAGGTGTGCACCGACTTTGGCTTCACGAGCGAGGCGCTCTCCGACATCGTCGTCGGGCTCATCTACTTCTTCTTCATCGGCTGTGAATTTTTCATCGTCTACAAAGTGCACTTCAACTTCCGTCCCCGCGCCGCCCGCGCGCAGCCCGCGTTTGAAATGAACGGGGAAAGCGCCCATAAGGCTGCCGAAGGGGAGAGCCCTTCAAAGGACGGGACGCAGAATGAGCCCGCCATGTCCGAGGCTGCGCCCCTCATCGCGGAGGATGCGGCAACCATGTCCGAGGGTGCAAAAACTGCGGACGTGCCATCCATGTCCGAGGGGAATCCGGAAGCGGAGCCGCCGCCCCGGACACGCAGGGCAAAGAACGGCGGGAACAAGGAGGGAAAGTAAGATGGATACCTTTTTCGCGAATGCCATTTCCTTCGGCGTCATCTTCCTCTTCGGCTGCGTCGGGGAGATCCTGACGGAGAGATCCGGACACCTCAACCTCGGCATCCCGGGCATCATGTGCGTGGGGGCGGCGGGCGGCTGTCTGGGCGTCAAACTTGCCGCCATGCCCACGGACGGCGCGAACGGCTTTCTGGTCGTGCTCTCGGGCATCCTCTTTGCCATGCTCTTTGCGGGCATCCTGGGGGCGGTGTACGCCTTCCTCACCGTGTCGCTGCGCTGCAATCAGAACGTGACGGGGCTTGCCGTCACCATCTTCGGCGTGGGCTTTACCTCCTTCTTCATCAACAACGTCGTCATGACGGAAGGGGTGAGCACGGCGCTCTCCTTTGCGGGGCAGAACTTCTTCAATGCGCACATCCCGGGCATCGAGGCGCTGGGCTGGTTCGGAACGGTGTTTCTCTCGCACGGGGCGCTCGTCTATCTCGCCATCGCCATCGCCGTCGCCGCCGCCGTCGTGCTGCGCTACACCAAGGCGGGGCTCAACCTGCGCGCCGTCGGCGAAAATCCCGCCACGGCGGACGCGGTGGGCATCAACGTCACGGGGTATAAATATACCTTCACCGTGCTGGGCGCCGCCATCGCGGGGCTGGGCGGGCTGTGCTACGTCATGGGGTACATGAGCGGCATCGTCGGCTCCAACGTCGATCAGACCATCCAGGGCATCGGCTGGCTCTCCATCGCGCTCGTCATCTTCACGCTCTGGAAGCCCGCGTTCTCCATTCTGGGCTCCATCGTGTTCGGCATCCTCTACATTCTCTCCTCGCGCATCACGGGCATCTCCTTCGAGCAGATCCCGCTCCTCAACCTCGTGCCCTACGTCGTCACCATCCTCGTGCTCATCGTCACGAGCATCGTCGGACACCGCGAAACGCAGCCGCCGGCGAGTCTGGGGTTGTCGTATTTCCGCGAAGACAGATAGTCTGCCCGTCCCATAACCGTCGAAACTCTGTGTCGCGCTGCGGCAACCCTCGGTCATTTACGTCAAAGTAAACTCCCTCGGGTTTTCCTCGCGCTCCTTGATTTTCTCGGTTCTGAAACGGGCAGCAGAGTTCACACGTTTTTCCGCAAACTGACGCGGAAAAACGTCGTGAGGGAAAAGAAAACCCGCGGGCACGCCTTATAGCTGACCGCGGGTTTTCTCTCTGCGCGGGCAATTTGCAACATTGATGGCGCCCGCGCATTCACTCTTTCCCCATAAGCTGCGTGAGCAGCAAATGGGGGCGCAAAAGGCATAACGCAGTGACGCCTTTCGCTACGTCATCGTAGCATATCGCCAAAATATTTTCTTTGAAAAGATTTTGGCGAAATCATTATCTCCTCATCGGGCGTCCCCGAATTTTTTCGGCGATATTGACAGCGCCGGCTGCGTGTGATATAATGCAAACCGAAAAACATCGGAAAGGAGGCTGTTATGATCTACAGGGATTTTCAGGGGGAAAAGCTCTCGGCGCTCGGGTTTGGCACCATGCGCCTGCCCGTGCTCGACGACGACTACGCCCGGGTGGACGAGAAAAGGGCGGCGGAGATGTTCGATTACGCCATCCAGAAGGGCGTCAACTATTTCGACACCGCGTGGGGCTATCACGAGGGGGAGTCGGAGAACGTGGTCGGCAGGCTGCTCTCCGCCTACCCGCGCGAAACGCTTAGGATCGCCAGCAAGTTCCCCGGCTACGACCTCTCCAACATGGGCAAGACGGAGATCTTTGAAAAGCAGCTCCAAAAGTGCCGCACCGACTACTTCGACTTCTATCTCTTCCACAACGTGTGCGAGATGAACATCGACGCCTATCTCAACGACGAGAAGTACGGCACGTTCTCCTATCTCATTGCGCAAAAGCGTGCGGGGCGCATCCGCCATCTCGGCTTTTCCGCGCACGGCAGTTACGACGTCGTGCGGCGCTTTCTCGAAAAATACGGCAAGGACATGGAGTTCTGCCAGCTTCAGATCAACTACGTCGATTGGGAATTCCAGAGCGCGAAACAGAAGGTGGAGCTGCTCAAAAAGTGGAACATCCCCGTCTGGGTGATGGAGCCCGTGCGGGGCGGAAAGCTCGCCGCGCTCTCGCCCGAGAACAGGGCAACGCTGCGCGCGATGCGCCCCGACGAGTCGGACGCGGCGTGGGCGTTCCGCTTTGTGATGGGCATTCCCGAGGTGAAGATGGTGCTCTCCGGGATGTCCGATTTTGCGCAGGTGAAGGAGAATATCCAAACGTTCTCCGAGGACAAGCCTCTTTCGGACAAGGAGCGCGCGGCGCTGCTCGCCATCGGGGAGGGGATGTACAAGCGGGAAGCGCTGCCCTGCACGGCGTGCCGCTACTGCACGAGCCATTGTCCGAAACACCTCGACATTCCCGAGCTCATCCGCCTTTACAACGAGCACCGCTTTACGGGCGGCGGGTTCATTGCGCCCATGGCGCTCTCCGCTCTGCCCAGGGAGAAGTGGCCCTCCGCCTGCATCGGCTGCGGGAGCTGCGAGAAGGTCTGTCCGCAGCAGATCAGGATCCCCGATATGATGCGCGACTTTACGGACAGGCTCGCGCGTGAGGACGACTGAATCTTTCGTTTGATGAGGTGAAGATATGTTGGAACAGGTATTGACAGAAAAAAGGGCGGCGCTTCCCGTAAAGATCACGGTGAAGATGCTCGTCTCCGCCATCGTCATCGCGCTGGCGGTGCTCCTTCCGCAGGTGTTTCATGCGGCGCTGGGCGCGCAGGGCGGCACGGCGTGGCTGCCCATGTACCTGCCCGTGCTGCTGGGCGGGTGTCTCCTCGGAACGTGGTGGGGGCTGGGCGTGGGGCTGTTGGCGCCCCTCGTGAGCTTTGCCGTCACGAGCCTTGCGGGCAACGCCATGCCCGCCGCAGCCCGCCTTCCCTATATGATGGCGGAACTTGCGGTGTTCGCTGCCGTCGCAGGCGCGTTCTCGGGAAAGATCTTGGAGAACGGCTGGATGGCGTTCCCCGCCGTGCTGCTCGCGCAGACGGCGGGCAGGCTCTCCTTCCTCGCCCTCGCCGCCATCTTTCAGGGCGTCTCGCCGCTCTCCGCTGCCGCCGCATGGGCGCAGATCGAGGCGGGGCTTTTGGGGCTCTTTGTGCAGGCCGTCGCCGTTCCCCTGCTCGTGATGGGGCTGCGGCTGCTGCTCATTAGAAAGAAGTGACGCGCCCGTTCACGCAAAAGGAGGACACCATGTCCGGGGGCGAGGCGTACTCCGAAGCCCTCCGCGCGCTGTCCGGGCGCCTTCAAAGGGAGGGGCTCACCTGCATCTTGCAGCAGGGCGAACGCGTGCTCACGAGCACGCAGCGGGGCGTTGCGCCCCTCGTCGCATGGTTGGACGCGGGCGAGGCGGGCTGCATCGCCGCCGACAAGGTCGTGGGAAGGGCTGCCGCCTTTTTGTATGTGCTCCTCGGCGTGCGCGCCGTGTTCGCGGGCGTCATGTCGGAGGGGGGAAGGCGCGTTCTCTCGGCGCACGGCATCCATGCGGAATACGGCGCGCTCTGCGACGTCATCATCAACCGCGCGGGAACGGGGATGTGTCCGATGGAGGAGGCGGTGCGCTCCGCCGTCCGTCCCGAGGAGGCGCTCGCTCTCATCCGCCGCCGCCAACGCGAACTGCGGGGCGGGAAACCGGAACAATAAGGAGAAAACAACTATGCCGTTTATCGAATGTACAACGTCCAGGGCGCTCTCCGCCGAGGTGCGCGAACGCGTGAAGGCGCGCTTCGGGCAGGCGGTCTCCGCGCTCAAAAAGCCGGAGAGCTACCTCATGGTGGGCTTCCGCGAGGAGGAGCTGTGGTTTGCGGGCAGGCGCTGCGAGGCGGGCGCCTACGTCTCCGTCAGCCTGTTCGGGCGCGCCGCGCCCGCCGATTATGAGCGCATGACGGCGCTCGTGTGCGACATCCTGCAGCAGGAGGCGGGCATCCCGCCCGCGCAGACGTACGTCACCTACCACCCCGTGGAGGATTGGGGCTGGAACGGGGCAAATTTCTGAAAAAGATACCGCGGCAGCCACTCGGCTGCCGCGGCGCGTTTATGCGATCTTGTGTTGTCTTATGCGGGCGCGTGCGCGCGGATGCGGCGGCGCTTGGGCGCGGGGCGCTTTTTCGCGGGGATCTCGCCCTCCGCCCGCAGCCATTCCACGGTGTCCTGCAGCGTCTCATAAAAGTCGCGCGGGGAGTAGCCCAGCTCGATCGCCGCTTTGTCATGCGAATACCGCCCGTTTTCCAGCACGACGTGCAGGGCGTAGTGCGTGAACAGCGGTTTTTGCCCCTTGCGCTTTGCGGCGCGTTCCGCAAACGGCACGGCAAGATGCGCCATCCACATCGGCACGGCGCCGATCTTTCTCCCGCCCGTGATCTCCGCGAGCATCGCCGCCATCTCCTTCAGCGTGTGATAGCCGCCCGTTAAAAGATAGCTCTCGCCCACGCGTCCGCGCTCGGCTGCCGCAAGGATGCCCTCCGCCACGTCGCGCACGTCCACAAAGTCGTAGCCGCCCTTGACGACGGCGGGGAGTTTGCCGCGGCAGTAGTCCTTCACCATCTGCACAAGGTGGTTGCCCCTGCCGTTGTACGGCCCCACGATGCCCGACGGCATGACGACGACGGCGGGCAAGCCGTCCTTTTTCGCCATGTCGAGCACGAGCTCCGCCGCCCGCGCCTTGCTTGCGGCATACGCGCCGACGAGGGGGGACGTGTTGAATTTTTCGGGTTCGCGCTTGACGCGCCCCTTGGGGATGTCGGGCAGCGCGTGCACCGAGCAGACGTACACGACGCGGTGCACCTTTTTCGCAAGGCACCACGTCATCACGTTCTTTGTGCCGCCCACGTTCACGCGCTCCACGGCGGGGCTGTTGCAGCTCGCAATGTCCACCACGCCCGCGCAGTGCACCACCGTTACCTGCGTGTCGGCGGGCACGGCAAAAAATTCTGCGAGCGAGGATGCGTCGGTCACGTCGCCGAAGCAGATCTGCGCGCCCATGCGGTGCAAAAACGTTGCATCTTCCCCGCGCAGAACGAGCGCGCGGATGCGCTCGCCGCGGGCATGGAGTTCGGCGCAAAGGGCGCTGCCCAGATGCCCCGCCGCTCCCGTGATGAGATATAGCTTTTTCATATTCGCCGCCTCCTGTTGCAAATTTTTTGAGAATGTGGTATAATGCCTCAAACAAGGGCATCATGCTTCCCTTTTCCCATCTTCATTATACCACAAAAAGGGGAAGCTGCGTGCAGTCAGTTTAAGGACAGGTGTATTTTATCGTACACAGTGTGTGAAAACGTCCGCAAGGAGACACTATCATGAATATTGAAGGCAGCGATCTTCGGGTCAGAATGACAAAAAAGATGCTCATCGAGGCATTAAGGAGACACTATCATGAATATTGAAGGCAGCGATCTTCGGGTCAGAATGACAAAAAAGATGCTCATCGAGGCATTTTTGCGGCTGCGCAAGCAAAAGCCGCTGCGCAGGATCACCGTCAGCGAGCTCTGCAGCGAGGCGGGCGTGGGGCGGGGGACGTTCTACGCCCACTATCAGGACGTCTACGACCTCAACGAGCGGCTGGAAGGGCAGTTTTTGGAGGAGTTTTCCGTCGCGCTGCGCGACGCGCTCGAGCATCAGGAGAACATCCAGTCGGCGCGCAGGGTGTGCCGCGTCGTGTTCGCAAAGCTCGCCGAGAACGAGCCGCTCTGCGCCCTGCTGCTCGCGCCCGACAACGCCGAGGGCGCCCTGCGCTTCATCGAACAGGGCGGGAAGCTGTGCGCGGAGTACTATAAAAAATTCTTCGGTTCCACGCCGCCCGCGCGGCTGGGGGACTTTTACCGCTTCATCTCCTCGGGCTGCATCGCCTGTTTCAAGGGGTGGCTGCATTCCGACATCCGCCCGCCCATCGAGCAGTTCGCCGACGAAATGAGCGAGTTCATCACACGCGGCGTGCGCGCTCTGCTGCAAGAAAGCGTGCGCAGATAAGTTGCATTTTTCGGGGGAATGTGCTATAATGTACCCCGAAAAAAACATGGGAGAACACTATGCAGAATTGTCAGGAGATCGCAAAGGGACTTTACTATCTCGGCGGGAACGACAGGCGCATCGCCCTCTTTGAGAGCGCTTACCCCGTCCCGCGCGGCGTTTCGTACAACGCCTATCTTGTAAAGGGCGGAAAGAACGCCCTCATCGACACGGTGGACAACGCCGTGGGCGACGTATTCTTTGAAAATCTCGCCTTCGCGCTCGCGGGCGAGCCGCTCGACTACGTTATCGTGCAGCACATGGAGCCCGACCATTCGGCGACGTTCGCGCGCCTTGTGGAAAAGTATCCCTCCGTCACCGTCGTCACGTCGCAAAAGGCGGCGGCGATGCTCAAAAATTACTTCGGCTTTGCGGGCAAAACGCTCCTCATCAAGGAGGGGGACACCCTCCCGCTGGGCAGCCGCACGCTCACCTTTGTGGGGGCGCCCATGGTGCACTGGCCGGAGGTCCTCTTCACCTATATTCCCGAGGACGGCATCCTCTTCTCCGCCGACGCGTTCGGCACGTTCGGCGCGCTCGAGGGGAGCGTCTTTGCGCAAAAGGATGTGTTTGAGCGGGAGTTTCTGGACGACGCGCGCAGGTATTACTTCAACATCGTCGGAAAGTACGGCGTGCAGGTGCAGTCGGTGCTCAAAAAGGCGGCGGGGCTGAACATCTCCCTCGTCTGCCCGTTGCACGGTCCCGTCTGGCGGGAGGACTTCGCGTGGTATCTCCAAAAATACCTCACCTGGAGCGCCTACCAACCGGAGGAGAAATGCGTCGCCGTGTTCTATGCGTCCGTCTACGGGCACACGCAGAACGCCGCCGAGATCGTCGCCTCCGCAGCCGCCGCCGAGGGGGTACGGGTGAAGTTATTCGACGTTTCGGTGACCGATAAGAGCATCCTTTTATCGGAGGCGTTCCGCTGCTCCCACCTCGTGTTCGCGTCCACGACGTACAACAACGGCATCTTCGTCAACATGGAGGACTTCCTGAACGACTTGAAGGCGCACAACTTCCAAAGTCGCGCCTATGCGGTGGTGGAGAACGGCTCGTGGGCGCCGCAGGCGGGCGCGCTGATGGAGAGCGTGCTCTCCTCGATGAAGAATATGCGCCGCATCGGCGAGAAGGCGACGGTGCTCTCCGCCGTCGGCGAACAGAGCCGCGAGGCGCTCATTGCGCTCGGCAGGCAGATCGCCGAGGACGTCAAGGCTTGAAAATCAAATGCCCGATGGGCAAACGGAGGTAATATATGGCAAAGTATGTATGCACGGTCTGCGGCTATGTGTATGACGAGGCGGCGGGCGATCCCGACAACGGCATCGCGCCCGGCACCAAGTGGGAGGACATTCCCGACGACTTCACCTGCCCGCTCTGCGGCGTGGGGAAAGAGGACTTTGAGGAAGAGGCCTGAACGGTCAGCGGCTCCCGCTCGTGCGGGAGCCGCTGTGCCTTTTATCTGAAAAAGGGGAGAAATTTCCCGCCGCGTGATTGAAAGGGCACGCCGTGCGGTTATAACATACTGTAAGGGAAAAATACGAACACGATCAAAAGCGTCGATTTTGCGGTGATGCATTGTTGAAAGGCTTGCCCGTGCCACACGGCACGCACTGCGCCTTTTTCTCGGCGGCGCCAATGGAAAGCGCCGCCTCGGGCACGGTTTTTGCGCTGATAAAGCAAAAACCTCAGTTCGGGGCGCGCGCACGGCACACTGTGCCGATGCGCATAACGCGTCCCTCACCGCGCCTGACCGCAAAATATACAGCTTTTGATTGCTTTGCACTTTTTGCGGCAAGATTTTGGGATGATTTGCCGCGAAGAGGATGCAGCAATACCCGCGTATTGCAAAGACGATGAACGGCAAGGCGCCTAAAAGATGCCGCAAAAAGCGTGTTCGTATTACTCCCTTACAGTATAGAAGAAGTATTCTCGTTTTGCAGGCGGCGTGCGCCGCGCAAGGGAGGGACGCGCCGACCGTTCGCGCCCTTCGGCGGAACGAAAGAGGTGAAAGCATGGAAACGAACAGAGTCAAGATATTGTCCGTCATCCCCATGCGGACGCAGGTCGTGTTTCCCGATACGACGGTGGCGTTCGACGTGGGGCGGGGCGTCTCGCTCGCGGCGGTCGAGCGCGCCGACGCCAACGAAAAATTTGTATTCGTCACCCGCCAGACCGACCCCGCCAAGGAGTTCCCCGAAGGGGACGATCTGTGCCTTGTGGGCACGGTGTGCTCCATCCGTCAGGCGACCCGCCTTCCGGGGGACAGGGTGCGCGTGTTTGCCGCGGGGCAGTACCGCGCGGTCGCGCGCGGCTTCCGCCTGGAAAACGGCTACATTTACGCCGTCACGGAGGAGCTGCTCACCATCCACGGCGACCCCTCGCTGGAGGAGGCGTCCTTCCGCATGGCGAAGGAGATGGTGCGCGAGCTCACCTCCGCGGAGGGCAAGCTCGCCAAGGAGCTTGACGCCGCCCTGACGGGCGTCAGCGACCCCGACGCCTATATCAACATCTGCACCCATCAGCTCCGCCTCAAAGACGAGGTGAAGCAGCAGCTTCTGGAGGAGACGGTGCTTACGCGGCGGCTGCGCCTCTTTGAGCAGTGCCTCAACACGGAGGCGGAGATCGGAAAGCTGGAGCGCAAGATCGCGCAGGACGTCCGCCGCAACATCGAAAAATCGCAGAAGGAGTACTTTCTGCGCGAACAGCTCAAAGCCATCCACGCGGAGCTCGGCGACGACGCGGAGGAGAACGAAAAGCTGCGCGAAAAGATCCTCGCCAAGGGGCTGCCCAAGGAGATCGAAGAAAAGGCGCTCGCCGAACTCAAGCGCATGGACAAGATGCCGCCCTCCTCGCCCGAGTACACCGTGCTGCGCAACTATGCCGACTGGCTCATCGACCTTCCGTGGAAGGAGCAGACGGCGGACACGGAGAAGCTCTCCGACGTCGAGGCGGTGCTCAACGCCGACCATTACGGGTTGGAGAAGATCAAGGAGCGCGTCGTGGAATACCTCGCCGTGCTGAAACTGACGGGGGAGCTGAAGGCGCCCATTTTGTGCCTTGTCGGGCCGCCCGGCGTGGGCAAGACGAGCGTCGCCATGTCCATCGCGCGGGCGCTGGGCAGAAAGTTCGTGCGCATGAGCCTGGGCGGGCTCAAGGACGAGGCGGAGATCCGCGGACACCGCCGCACCTACATCGGCGCCATGCCGGGGCGCATCATCTACGAGATGAAGAACGCGGGCGCCGTCAACCCCGTGTTCCTCCTCGACGAGGTGGATAAAATTTCCTCCGACCTGCGCGGCGACCCGTCGAGCGCCCTTCTGGAAGTGCTCGACCCCGAACAGAATTCCACCTTCCGCGACAGGTACCTCGAAGTGCCTTACGACCTCTCCAAAGTCATGTTCATCGCCACGGCGAACACGCTCGACACCATCCCGGGACCCTTGCGCGACCGCATGGAGATCATCGAGCTCTCGGGATATACCCCCGATGAAAAGGAGCAGATCGCCGCGCGCTACCTCGTTCCCAAAAAGCGCAGGGAGAACGGGCTCAAAGAGGAGCAGTTCCGCATGACGGAGGGCGCCATCGCCGCCATCATCGACGGGTATACGATGGAGGCGGGCGTCCGCACGCTCGAGCGCACCATCGGCACGGTGTGCCGCAAGGCGGCGGTGCGCATTGCCAAGGGCGAGGCGGAGAGCATCGTCGTCACCAAAAACAATCTGGAAAAATTCCTCGGCGGCAAGCGCTTTTTGCGCGAGGACGAGATGCGCGCGGAGGACGAAGTGGGCGCCGCGACGGGGCTCGCGTGGACGGCGGTCGGCGGCGTGCCGCTCACCATCGAAGTGTCCGCCATGCAGGGCAAGGGGGACATCCTTCTCACGGGGAAGCTCGGCGACGTCATGAAGGAATCGGCGCGCGCCGCCATCAGCTATATCCGCGCGCACGCGCAGAAATACGGCATCTCGCACGAGGATTTCGAGCATAAGGACATCCACATCCACATTCCCGAGGGCGCCACGCCCAAGGACGGACCCTCCGCGGGCATCACGATGGCGACCGCCATTTTGTCGGCGTTCACGGGGCAGCCCGTCCGCCGCGACGTCGCCATGACGGGGGAGATCACGCTGCGCGGCAAAGTTCTGCCCATCGGCGGGCTCAAGGAAAAGGCGCTCGCCGCCAACCGCATCGGCATCCACGACATCATCATTCCCGAGGAGAACAAGAAGGACGTGGAGGAAATTCCCGAGAACGTCCGCAAAAATCTGCACTTCATCTGCGTGAACAACATCGACCAGGTGTTCGAGAGCGCAGTCGCGGGGACGCACCATGCAGGGTAAACTTGTCATCAAAGAGGCGAAGTTTTTAACGAGCGCCGCGCGGGCGGAGCAGTTCCTGCGCCCGCAAAAGCCCATGATCGCCGTGTGCGGCAAATCGAACGCGGGCAAGAGCACGCTCATCAACCTTCTGGCGGGCAGAAAGAGCCTCGCCAAGACGAGCGCCGCGCCCGGCAGAACGCGCCTCGTCAACTATTTTGACTTCGGCGAGTTCTGGCTCGCCGACCTCCCGGGCTACGGCTATGCCGCCGTCTCCAAGGCGGAACAGGCAAAGTGGGCAAAGACGCTCGAGGCGTTCTTCGCCAAAAAGGAGGATGTGCGGCACGTCTTTCTGCTCTCCGATATCCGCCGCGACCCCTCGGCGGACGATATGCAGATGGTGCGCTTTCTCGTCTATCACGACCTGCCCTTCACCGTCATCGCCACCAAGTGCGACAAGCTCTCCAGAATGAAGGCAAAGGAGCGCGTGCGCGCCGTGGCGAACGCCTTCGGGCTGGGCACGGACAACGTCATCGCAACGTCGGGCACGACGGGGGAGGGGAAGGACGCGCTGCTCGCGCGCATCGCACAGATCTGCGCCCCGCCCGCCGCTCCGCCCGCCGGGGACGGCGAGGACGGCGAGGACGAAGAATTTTGAATCTAACATAGCCACGCCCCCTGCGCGTTCCGCGCAGGGGGCGTATTTTATGGGGTTACCGTTTGGAATATTTTGAGCATCGGCGCGCTCTATATATCGGAGCGTCCCAAAAGATAGTCGGCAGTCACGCCGAAAAAGTCGCACAGTGTGACGATATAACTTGCCTTGGGTTCATTGATCCCGCGTTCCCAATAGTCGATGGCTTTCTGACTGACACCGACCGCCTTTGCAAGGGCTTGCTGCGAGATCCTGCGCTCCGTGCGCAGCTCTTTGATACGTTTCCCGACCATACCTCTATTTTAGAAGAAATCTTCTTAAATCGATTGACAAAGAAGAAATCTTCTTATATAATTTATGGTGTCCGCATGAGAATATGCGCAAAGAAAATTTTTGGAGGGGACTATGTTTTGTCCGAAGTGTGGGAGCAACGTGCCCGAGGGGAATGCGTACTGCCCGCAGTGCGGCGCGCGCGTCGGCGGTACGCCGCTGCCGCAGCAGCCGCAGCAGGTACAGCAGCCGCAGCAGCAGCCGCAGCAGGTACAGCAGCGCGGTGCGGGTGCGCCCGAGTATGTCGCAAAGATGTCGGTTTGGGCATACCGCTGGCAGATGGTCGTTTTCGTCGTGCTCCTTTGTTTGGGGGTCTTGGGGCTCATCGGCGGGATCGCCACGCCCGAAGGGGAAGGCATCATCATCCTGAGTGTAGGTCTGCTGGTCGTTGCGTTACTCTTCTGGCTGTTTTGTTTTGTGGAGGCAAAGTGCTCGTATATCGAGTTTTATCGTGACAAGATCGTCACGCGGCACGGCGTGATCGATAAAAAAATGCGGCAATCCGTCTTTACGCCCATCGTCGGGGTCTCCGTCGAACAATCGCTCAACGGCCGTATCTGGAATTACGGCAACGTCATCATCGATAAGATGGGCAGGGGCTGGGACATTGACACAACGGGGATCAAAGATCCGGAAGGGCTGAAACGGTATTTGGAAGGGCGTATCTCCGCGACCGATTACAGCGGTTTCAACAATATGTTTGTGCAGTGAGGGAAAGATGAAAAAGAAAATTTTGTTGACGGCAGCGGTCTGTTGCCTTCTTTCGGCGGGGATCTTTGCCGCCTGCGATGACAACTCCACACCGCCCGACACGCAAACGCCGCCCGAGGAGGGGGGCGAACTGCTTGAAAAGATCGAGGGCGTCACATTTTCGGACGCATCGTTCGTCTATGACGGGACGCAACACGAGCTCGTCGTGTCGGGCGAGCTCCCCGAGGGCGTCACGGTCGCCTATACGAACAACTCTGCACGCGACGCGGGGGAGTATGCGGCGACGGCGATCCTTTCGGGGGACGGGTATTCTTCGCTTACGCTCACCGCAACGCTCACCATCTCCCGCGCGGAACTGACGGGGTTTACCATGGACGGCGCGACGGTGCGCTACGACGGCGAGCCGCATTCCCTTCAGGTGAAGGGGGAACTGCCCGAAGGCGTCGAAGTCAGGTATGAAAATAACGGACAGACGGAGGCGGGCGCGTATACCGTGACCGCCACGCTCTCGGGCAAAAATTATCTTCCGCTGACGCTCACGGCAGAGCTGCGCATTCTGCCCGACCTGTCCACACTGGCGCAGACGGTCATGGAGAGTTTTGGCTCCGTGCCGGATGTCTGGGCGTTTTTCCCGCAGAGTTTTCGCCTGGACGCGGAGCGCGCCGTTCCCGCCGCGAGCACGCAGACGGACTTTTCGCAGTTTGTTTCTGTCGCCTCCCTCTCGGACATGGGTATCGGCAAACAGCTCGATGTCGTATACGGTACGGTCATTTCTCTGCAAGAGCTCATGGGATATGTCAACACCTGTTACGGAGCGCTGACGGCGGTCGCCGACGCGTATCAGCAGTATATCAACGCCCATCCCGATGACTACGCCGCGTTCGAGGGGAGCACGTCGGCGGGCGGTGTGCAGATCGCCTTCCGCATCCTTCTTACCGAGGAGGAATACCGGCTTTCGGCGACGATCGGAGGGGCGAGCGTGGAACTCTTTGCGCAGCCGCAGGCGCTCACCTATACGGGCAGGGTGCGGCTCTCGCAGGGGAATGCCATGAAGTTCGAGGTGGGGCAGGATTCTCTGCAGATCGGTGTGGATATTGCGGGACACGCGCGCACCATGCTCGAATTTGTGCGGGCGGAGAACGGTGCGGTCGCGGGGTATCTCTATGAATCGCTCGACGCCGAAGTGACCGAATTTCAGACGACGGCGATCCTCGAATGGGACGGCAGAGAGGACGGCTATGTTGCCGTTGCGGGGGAGAACGGCGATTTCTTTCCCGGGTCTACGGGACGGGTCACGGAGGTCTATTCCGCGGCGACGGGAAAGTATCTCGCGGGAAAGGTGAAGGAGGACATCGTCGGCTCATACGATACTTATTGGTTCCCGCTGCAAAGCGTGATGGGCGTGCAGTCCGTCCGCGCCGTGAAAAAGACGGGGGCGGAGGCGCTTACCGCCCGCAATCCCCATACCGTATACCTCAACGGCAGCAATACGGCATTTGCGCCCAAGGCGGTGGGCGGACTGGGAGCGGATATGCTCTCCCGCCGCTTCGACATTGAAATGAAGACCGTCTATTTCTATACGCTCGACGGGGAGGAGTTCCAAAAGGTGTCCTGCGAGATCCCCATGCTGTTCGTGCAGGAGGAGTATCTCGGCACGTTCTCTGCGGACGTGTCGGAAAAGAACGAGGGACTTTCCCTCCGTCTGACCGTTTCGCAGTCCGTTCTTTCGGCAACGGATGCCTTTTACGAATTGCTGCTCCCCGCCTATGACGAGATCGCTCGGCTCGTGACGCCCGAGATGGTCGTTGCATTCATTGAGGAATAATTTAAGAGCCCTTCCCCGCGAAGGGCTCTTGCCCAACATAGCCACGCCCCCTGCGCATTCCGCGCAGGGGGCGTGTTTTATGGGGTGTCGTTTGCAAATTTATTCAGTTTGAGTGACGGTAACAGTATTGCACAATCGGACGGGGTTTGCAATAGCAATGCAAAAATTTGAAGGAAAAAAGAGGAGGTTTTTTACTTCCTTCCCCGAAAATTCAAAATACCCCTGCGAAAATGCTTGCGCTTTTTGGGGGTTATATGGTAAAATCATAAGGCTGTAAATACGCACCCGCGCAGGTGCCGCTCTCCGTGTCCGTAAATTCTTTGCTGCGGATAGGGGCGGAACAACGCCGAGCGGGGAGGTAAAACGGAGGAAATTATGGCAGTTATCACCATGAAGCAGCTTCTCGAAGCGGGCGTCCACTTCGGACACCAGACGAGAAAGTGGAACCCGAAGATGAAAAAGTACATCTTCGCCGCCCGTCACGACATCCACATCATCGACCTTGAAATGACGGCAAAGCTCATCGAGCAGGCGTACAGCTTCGTCGTCGACCTTGTGAAGTCGGGCAAGAGCATCCTGTTCGTCGGCACCAAGCGCCAGGCGCAGGACGCCATCAAGGAGGAGGCAGAGCGCTGCGGTCAGTTCTATGTCAACTCCCGTTGGCTGGGCGGCACGCTCACCAACTTCAAGACCATCCGCTCCCGCATCGAGTATCTGGAAAAGCTCGAGCGCATGGAGGCGTCGGGTGAGTTCGACCTTCTCCCCAAGAAGGAAGTGCTCGGGCTCAAAAAGGAGATGGGCAAGCTGCAGGAGAACCTGGGCGGCATCAAGAACATGCGCGGGATGCCCGGTGCGCTCTTCATCGTCGATCCCCACAATGAGGACATCGCCGTCGCCGAAGCGAGAAAGCTCAACATTCCCATCGTCGCGATCACCGATACCAACTGCGATCCCGACCTCATCGACTATGTCATCCCCGGCAACGACGACGCCATCCGCGCAATCAAACTCATCTCGTCCGTCATCGCAAACGCGGTCATCGAGGCGAACCAGGGCGAGACGCCCGTGATGGAGCAGGCTGCGGAGGAAGTTCCCGCAGAGGCGAAGGACATCGAAGAAGTCGTCGCGGCGGAAGCGCCCGCGGCGGAGTGACCATAAGACCATAAGGAGAATACGAATATGGCAGAATTCACGGCAAAAGACGTTATGAAACTGCGCGAGCAGACGGGCGCCGGCATGATGGATTGCAAGCGCGCGCTCGTGGACGCGGACGGCGACATGGAGAAGGCGGCAGACCTTCTTCGTGAGCGCGGCATCGCAAAGGCGGCAAAGCGCGCCTCCAAGATCGCCGCAGAGGGCGTTGTCTTTGCCCTCGTCGAGGGAAAGACGGGCGTTCTGGTGGAAGTCAACTGCGAGTCCGACTTCGTCGCCAAGGGCGATAAGTTCAAGGAACTCGTAACAGCGATCGCAAAGCAGATCGCCGCCGCAAAGCCTTCCTCCGTCGAGGAGCTGCTCGCAAGCGATATGGGCGGCAAGACGGTGGAGACCTATGTGCAGGAGCAGATCGCCGTCATCGGCGAGAAGATCTCCGTCCGCCGCTTTGCGCTGTATGAGGCAGCGGGCTTCATCGAAACGTATATCCACATGGGCGGCACGATGGGCGTTATGCTCGACTTCGCGGGCGAGCCCACCGAGCAGGCAAAGACGGTCGCGCACGACGTTGCGCTGCACGTCGCGTTCTCCAAGCCGCAGTACATGACGGCGGCGGAAGTTTCGCAGGAGACGCTCGACAAGGAGAAGGCGATCCTCACGCAGGAAGTCATCAACGAGGGCAAGCCTGCCGCCATCGCCGAGAAGATCGTCATGGGCAAGATGAAGAAGTTCTATGAGGAGAACTGCCTCATGGATCAGAAGTTCATCAAGGACGACAAGCTCACCATCGCGCAGCTCATGAAGACGGCGGACGGCGCTTCCTTGAAGCGGTTCTGCTTCTTCGTCCGCGGCGAGGGGCTCGAAAAGAAGAGCGAGGACCTCTCCGAGGAAGTTGCCAAGCAGGTCGAGGCAATGAAAAAGTAAAAAGCAAAAAAATTACGCCGTGCGCACCGCACGGCGTTTTTTTTGCGGAGAGGGTCACATCATGAGGACGGAAACGAGATAGGCGCCGAGCCCGATGAGAAGTCCGAGCCCGAACATGGCGGCACAGGCAATGACGGCGACCTTCATGATCTTTTGGGCGAGCTTGATTCTCGCCGCCCGCTCCGCTGCCGTTTCGGCTTTCACAGGCGTCGACGTTCTTTGTGCCCGATGCTGCATTTCCAAAATTTCCTGTTCCGCATGTTTTTGGGCGATCGTGCTCTGCAAAACGCCCCATTTCTGATACCGGGAGCACCATTCGTGTTCGTAAACCGGCTTATCGCGATGTTGGCTGCGGTCGCATTTGCATATTCCCTTGTCGGACGTACGAACGCTGTCGCCGAACAGACCGTGGTTGTATTCTCGCTGTCCGCTGAAAAATTCACATGACCAGCATTTATCCTGTCGGAAGTTGGAGTGATATGACATTTCAATCCTCCTTGCTCACGATGTTTTTGGAGAACAGAACGGGGGAAGCCGCTCCTTTTTTGCAGTATTCTGCGGGAATGCGCAGTCCGACGAAGCGTTCGCGGATCTCTTTCGGAGCGATTGCCCCCTCAAAGGCATAGCGCCCTTCATCGGCGGGAAGCCACCGTTCGATGCGATACACTTCCCGCACGATCCCGCCCGTTACGGAAAACGCATAGGGGTATTCGTCAACGGAGCGCGGGCGAATGCGCCAACACCAACGCGTTGCCTCGTAGCGTGCGTTTGCGCCGTGCTGCACGAGAAGTTCATCGAGGCGCCATTGCTGCACTTTGATGATGAGATATTTGAAATCGGTCGGTTCCTCATAGACCTTACAGGAAAAGCGACGGATGAGCATCTGCGCATTTGTGACGCCCTGATCGTCGGAATGATAGCCGCGCTGCAGGTTGGTGAGCCCCTGATAGCAGTCGATGAGCGCCGCCTCGACGTGGAGCGCCTCCTGCTCGGTCAATCCCCAGCGCTGGATGACATGGATCACTTCCATACCTTCCTGCCGGATGCTCTGAATGACTTTGAACTTGTTCGGGTCGTCCTCCGAGGAGTTTTCCGCGCCGTCATAATATTTGACGGCGCATTTGACGTGCTGAAACACACGGTTGCCGCACCCTTTTCCGACGTAAAAGGTCTGACCGTTGCGGGGGTCGATGAGGCGGTATACATAGTAGCCGAGTTCTGCGGCGACTTCGGGCGGAAATTCATTGACGGGTTGCATGGGCATTCCTCCTTTTCTCTCTTACAGTATACAACACTGCATCGGATAGGTCAACCCCTCGGTTGAAATTTTTGCCGTGTGCCCGCTGCGTTGCAGAATAAAAATCTGCCCGCGGGTGCGGGTTTTGTGGAGAAAAGAGATTTTCGAAATTCGTTCACGGCAAATTCCCGATTACGTCTTGCTTTTTTTTATGCGATGTGCTATACTGATTGTACTATCCTGTTAAAAATGGCATAATATGGCGCTGTGCCGTTTGCAATACGCAAAGGAGAGAGAAATGACGCCGAAATACCATCGCATTCTTTTGAAACTTTCGGGAGAGGCGCTTGCGGGAAACCAGCGCTTCGGACTCAATGAGGACGTCGTCGCAAGGGTGGTCGATCAGCTCGTCAAGGTGCACGATATGGGCGTACAGATCGGGCTCGTCATCGGCGGCGGCAACTTCTGGCGGGGGAGGCAGGGCACCAATATGGATCGCACCACCGCCGACCACATGGGGATGCTCGCCACCGTCATGAACTCGCTCGCCATGATGGACGCCATCGAGCAGCGGGGCATTCCCACGCGCGTGCAGACGGCGCTCATCATGACGTCGGTCGCCGAGCCCTACATCCTGCGCAAGACGCTCAGCCACTTTGAAAAGGGGCGCATCGTCATCATGGCGTGCGGCACGGGCAATCCCTATTGCTCGACGGATACGGCGGCGGCGCAGCGCGCCTGCGAGATCGACGCCGACGTGCTGCTCATGGCGAAGAACGTGGACGGCATTTACGACAGCGACCCCGCGAAAAACCCGAACGCGAAGAAGTACGACCATCTCACGTTCAGCGACATTCTGAACAAGGGTTTGAAGGCGATGGACGCGACGGCGGCGACCATGTGCATGGAGAACCGCGTTCCCGTGCTCGCCTTCGCGCTCGACGAGGAGAATTCCATCGTGCGCGCCGTGTGCGGCGAAAAGCTGGGCACGCTCATTTCCAACGAATAATCAACAAGGAGTATCGTATGATAGACAACGAAAAAGTGGAGGAAATTTTCCTCGTTCTCGAAGATAAGCTCGACAAGACGGTCAGCGTCCTCAAAGAGGAATTTCTCGCGGTGCGCGCGGGACGCGCCAATCCGCACATCCTCGACAAGATCCAGGTGGAGGCGTACGGCGGCATGAGCCCCTTGAATCAGCTCGGCAACATCTCCGCGGCAGACGCAAGGTGCCTCGTCATCTCCCCGTGGGATAAGTCGCTTTTGAAGTCCATCGAGAAAGCCATCCTCTCCTCCAATATCGGGCTTACGCCCTCCAACGACGGCAACGTCATCCGCCTCGTCTTCCCCGAACTCACCGAGGAGCGCAGAAAGGACCTCGTCAAGCAGGTCAAGCGCATGGGCGAGGAGTCCAAGGTCGCGGCGCGCAACATCCGCCGCGAGGCGATGGACGCCCTCAAAAAGATGAAGACGGGGAAAGAGCTCTCGGAGGATGAGAGCAAGGCGTGCGAGCAGGACGTTGAAAAGAAGATCGCCGCCTGCATCGAGCAGATCGACAAAGCCGCCGCCGCCAAAGAGAAGGAGCTCCTCACCGTCTGATGGAGGGCTCCCGCATCCCGCGCCACGTCGCCGTCATCATGGACGGCAACGGGCGCTGGGCAAAAAAGCGCCTTCTGCCGCGCGGCGCGGGGCATAAGGCGGGCATGAACCGCATGATCGCGCTCTCGGAGCACATCTTCGACCGCGGCGTCACGTTCTGCACGCTCTATGCGCTCTCAACGGAAAACCTGTCCCGCCCCAAAGAGGAGCTGGACGGGCTTTACGCGCTCTTCCGCGAATATTTCCCCCGCAACACGCAGACGCTGAAAAAGAAGAACATCACATTGAAGGTGATCGGCGACAGAGCCCTTCTGCCCGCGGACGTCGTGCGCCTCATCTGCGAGGGCGAAGCGCTCACGGCGGGCGGGACGCGCGGAACGCTGCTGCTCGCCATCGGCTACGGCGGGCGGCAGGACATCCTTTCCGCCGTCAACGCGGCGGTGCGGCAGGGGAGGGAGGTCGGCATGGAGGAGTTCTCCGCCATGCTCTCGACGGGGGACATCCCCGAGCCCGACCTTCTCATCCGCACGGGCGGGGAGGTGCGCCTTTCCAACTTTTTATTATGGCAGTCGGCGTACAGCGAGCTGTACTTCACCGACGTTCTCTTTCCCGATTTTTCGGATAAGGAACTCGACCGCGCGCTGGAAGTGTATGCCGGGCGCGAACGCCGCTTCGGCAAGATATAGGACCTGCAATGCAAGAGAATATGACGGCGCCGCAGGAGGCGTCCGCGAAGAAGCTGTCCAACGGGACGCTCCGTTTCTTTACGGGGATGGGGTATGCCCTCGTCCTGCTCGCCTTCTTCCTTCTGAAAATTTTCGTTCACAAACTCTTTTTCGACGTGCTCATCGTCGCGTTCACCGTGCTGGGGACGTATGAGATGATCCGCGCCTTCGGCGATAAGCTGCACATCTCGCAGAAGATCGTCGCCATGACGTTCGCGGTGCTCGTCGTCGCGGTGTATATCGCCGCCGACGTCGTGTTCACGGATGTTCTGGGCGTGCAGCTCCCCGATCCCGACGACCCCATGTCCGCGGTCGGGCGCAACTATGCGCCCCACATCGCGCTCATCATGTTCATCGCGGGCATCGCGGTCAACTTCGGGCTGCTCGTCTTTGCGCACACGCGCGTCAGCCTCGAATCGGTGGGGTATACGCTCATCTGCTACCTCTACCCCTCGGTGTTCCTCGTCATCATGACGGTGTGCAACCACCTGACGTACTATTCGGACGCCGCCATTGCGATGGTGTTCGTCATCAGCCCCGCGGCGGACACGCTCGCCTACGCCTTCGGAAAGACGTTCGGCAAAAAGCTGCCCGCCAAAATGGCGCCCAACGTCAGCCCCAACAAGACGCTCATCGGCGGCTTCGGCGGGCTGGTGGGCGGCGCCGTCGGCGGACTTGCCGTGTTCTTCCTCTATTACGGCTTGTGCCGCTGCGTCTCGCTCACGGGCTTTGCGCAGTTCGACCTCGTCGCCGTGCATTTCGTCTGGGAGGACCTCGCCCTGTTCATCGGCATGGGCGTGCTCGTTGCGGCATTTTCGCAGTTCGGCGACCTTGTGGAGAGCGCCATCAAGCGCAAGGTCGGCATCAAAGATATGGGCAACCTCCTGCCGGGGCACGGCGGGATTTTGGACAGGATCGACTCCTCGCTGTACGCGAGCCTCGTGGTGGCGCTCATCTTTGTCGCGCGCATCATGTTGACGGGAGTTCCCGCATAAACTGAAAGGAGAGTTGCGCCCGCCGCAAGGCGGGCGCTTTTTACAAGACCATGCAAAGGATCGCACTCATCGGCTGCACGGGCAGCATCGGGCGGCAGACGAGTGCGATCCTTTGCATG
>CALVTL010000014.1 GCA_944362555.1 uncultured Clostridia bacterium | reverse complement strand
TGCTTGCAGGAGCATTTCGACGATGCGGCGCACGAGCCCCATCGGGGCGAAGTACCGACATAGGAGAAATGCCTGCTTGCAGGAGCATTTCGACGAGGCGGCGCACGAGCTCCAAAGGGGCGAAGTACCGACGCAAGGAGAAATGCCTGCTTGCAGGAGCATTTCGACGAGGCGGCGCACGAGCTCCAAAGGGGCGAAGTACCGACGCAAGGAGAAATGCCTGTTTGCAGGAGCATTCCGACGAAGCGGCGCACGAGCCCCAAAGGGGCGAAGTACCGACATAGGAGAAATGCCTGCTTGCAGGAGCATTTCGACGAGGCGGCGCACGAGCCCCAACGGGGCGAAGTTAGCGAGCAGAGGAATCTCCCCGCTCTCTTTCCCTTGCAAGGGGATCCCTCCACTTCACTTCGTTCCGTGTTCGGGATGACGTAAAAAGCTCCCTTGTGTAAAGGGAGCTGTCACGAAGTGACTGAGGGATTGTCCTGCCCGCGCGGCACCGACCTTCACAACCCTCCCGCCTCGCTACGCTCGGCGCCCTCCCGAATAGGGCTCCCGCAAAAAGACGCAGTATTTTTGTGGGATTTTCACAGGGAGGGCAAGGGTAGAAGACAAAAAGCCTCCCCTGCAACATCCCGCAAAAGGCACAGCATTTTTGCGGGACAGTCACAAGGGGGCAGGAATTGGAGAGCCGCGCTTTTTTGCGGGAGAGTAAAAGGGCGCGCCCTGCGGCACTTTGCCGCATGGCGCGCAAGATAAACGCACACGTCCCCCGCTCATTCCGCCTTACAGCGTGAAGGAGAAGGTATAAGCCGCCTCGCCGTAGTGCTCGTTGGCGACCCAATAGACGGTCTTTTTGGTGAGGTTATAGACGACAGAGTGCACCGTGATGCTGTTGGGATCGTCGTTGTCCCAATTCCTTCTGCCCACCGAGGCGAGGATGTCCATCGCCGCCTTCTCGTCCGCGACGGCGCCGTCCGCGGCGGAGAGCTGCTCGTAGATGCGGTCGTAGCGGTCCAGCCCCTTCTTCTCCGCATCGCTCCCGTAGTAGCCGGGCTGCAAAATGAAGTTGGTGATCCACTGATAGTCCGCCGCGCCCTCGCGCTCGCCGATATGCGCGTCGTCATCGTTGCGGATGACGTGCAGCGTGCGCGCGGAGCCGTCGTTGTCCGTCTTGTCCGTTCCCGCCGTCCACTCGAAGATGGCGCTCTTGCCCGTCGCGTCGGCGACCATATAGTGGAAGGAGGTCTGCGCGGAGTCGTGCAGGTCGTAGCTCTCCGCAAGCTCGATGGCTTCCTCCACCGTGGCGCAGGTATCGAGCATGGCGCGCATCATGGTGGTGGAGGTGAGGTCGGGCTTGTCCGTTTTCTGGTCGGTGGCAACGGTGATCTCCTCTCCCTCTTCGTCCAATTCGCCGCCCTGATAGCTCATGAAGATGCCGCAGGAGAGCCCCTTCTCGTTGACGCCGTCCAGCGGCGCATAGGGCGCGGCGAGGCAGGTGATCTTGTCGATGAGCGACTCCACGTCCCTGTCCTGCTTCATCCCGAGGAATTGCAGATCGACGGTGGAGAAGGACTTGTACCTTCCGTTCCCGGGATCGGTAAAGACGAGCGCCGTGTTGGTCGCGGAGAAGTCGTAATTGCGGGCGAACAGCCTGTCGCCCGAAGGCGTCACCGCCGTGAAGGCGCTGCAGGCGATCTCGCTCTGCTTGATGGTCATCGGGATGAGCCCGCGCGTGATGCTGTTTGTGATGAATCCGATGAGTTCCCCGTCGCTCGACGCGCCGCCCTGCGCGAGGAAGTCGTCAAAGTAGTACCCTCCCGCGACGTCCATGCGGTACACCGCGCCGTCGCCGTGCGCGTCGTTGCGGTCGGCGACCTTTTTGAAGTTCGCCACGGTGGAAATTTCGTTCCGCCATACGATGGCTGCCGCCCCCACGAGCGCGACGAGCACAAAAAAGATGCACGCGAGCACCACCGCCGTCACCTTCACCCACTTGGGCACACGGCGGCCCGTCACATATCCGTCCTGCGATTGCTGTTCCATATCGTTCTCCTTTTATGTTCTGCAGATCGCCGCGCCAATCTGTTCACAATGTGAACTTCATCGGCGCAACGGGGGGATTATAGCACGCCCGCGCCCGTTTGTCAATAAAAATTATGACATTTTGTAAATTTTCTTTCCGATTCAGACCCTGTAAGGAAAGACAGCGCCGACCGTTACGCCCCTCCCGCCTCGTTTCGCCCGCACTCTCCCGAACAGGACTCCCGCAAAATGACATAATATTTGTGGGATTTTCATAAGGAATGGCGAGGAATAAGGGCGGGCGGGGGTCGATGTCATTCCGAAATGAGGCGCAGCCGATTGAGGAATCCCCCCGCGCCCCGTCACCTGCGAGGAGATCCCTCACACTTGCCTTCGGCTCGGTTCGGGATGACGTAAAAAAGACTCCCTTGCAACATCAACGCGCCCGCAGCATTTTTGCTGCGGGCGCGCCCCGAACGGCAGAGCCGCTTATTCCTTTTTTCCGCGTTCCTTCACCTTCTCCTTGGCGAGCAGATAAATTTCCTCCGTCGCAAGGGAGACCTTGGTGAGGCGGTCGCGCAGTCCGATGGGATGCAGCCAGAAGCTGTCGTCATGGGTGGAGATGTCGATACAGTCGCCGAAGATGTTCTTTTTGTACTTATCTTTGCGGTAGGGATAGTCGTACTCGATATGCACGCTCTCCAATTCCGTTCCCGCCCAATAGAGGTCTTTCTCCTCGCCATAGGCGGTGCAGAGGATGCGCGTGCCCTCACACGTCTGGATGAACTTCCCCTTCCCCTGGTCGTAAAAGCGCTTGGCGTTGGGCAGCGTGTGGACGGTGACGTCCGCCTCAAAGCGGTACCGCCCTTCGCGCACCTCGCGGCGGACGTTCTCGCGCTCCCACTTCATCCAATCGGGGATATGACTGAATTCCGTCTCCCCCTCCTCGGCGGTGAGTTCGGAGAGCGTGCTCATCTGCCAGCCCTTGCCGCAGGAGGCGCACCAGAGGCGGGTGCCCTCGGAGTACATCATGAACTCCTTGCCGCAGTGCGGGCACTGGTAGAGGATATTGTGCAACCCGTCGGCGCGGCGGGGATTTTCCAGCTCCAGCCCCTCGGCGCGCTGATAGGCGTAGTCGTCCCGCTGCAGCGCCTCGTGCGCGCGGCGGTTGAGCTCCTCGGCGGGGAGCGCCTTCACCTCCTCCGCCGTGGCGATGCACTCGAGCTCGCAGCGGATGGGAAGGTACTGCTCGTCCTTGTTCCACTGCGGCGCGTTGACGAAGGTGCCGTAAAGGCGCAGCACGACGGCGGGCACGTTCATGAGTTTGCACATCTTCCCCAGGGAGTCGGGCAGAAAGCCCGTCGTGCCGTCCAGAGAATAGCGCGCCTCGGGATAGACGCAGACGATGGTGTCGTAATGTTCGGCGCAATAACGCATATTGCGGATGAGGTGCAGGTCCTTGACGAACTTGCGCTTGCAGATGCACCCCAGGCGGCGCATGAGGAAGTCGCCCACGTCGCGGATGGCGTCGATGGCGACGACGTTGTTGGCGTCGTACGGCGCGACCGCCGTGTACATGGCGGGAAAGTCGAGCATACTCGCGTGCGTGACGAACAATAAATAGGGCGGCTTGATGCCCTCCATGTTCTGTTTGACGACGGTCACTTTGCGCCCCTTGAGCCTGGGACGGATGGCGAAATTGCGCGCCAGCCACATCCAGAACTTGCTCGGCCGCATGGGCTTTCTCGAAAAGTCATAATGTTGGATCTTCTTTGCCATATCGCTCCCCCGAAAGCGCGGCGCTGCCGCACTTTTCCCGTATCGTTCGTCTGTTTCGCCTATATTATAGCACTTCCCGCACGTTCTGTCAAGATTGCAAAACAATTTCACACAAGCGCTTCGAGCAGCAGTTTGCAGCCGATGGCAATAAGGACGATGCCGCCCGCCGCGCCCGCGAGGTCGGCGAACTTGTCGCCCACGCGCCTGCCCGCCTGCACGCCCGCATAGGAGAGGAGGAAGGTGACAGCGCCGATGACGGCGGCGCACGCCGCAATGTGCGCGGGAAGCCCCTCCGACACCTCGGCGGCGAGCAGCGTCACCCCGACGGCGAGCGCGTCGAGGCTGGTGGCGACGCCCTGCACGAGCAGCCTTCCCGCCCATGCCGCCGCGTTCTTTGCGGGGCGCGGCGAAAGGAGCGGACGGATGAGCCCCTCCGCGCGCCGCTCCCTGCCCTCGCGCACGCAGTCAAAGATCATCTTCCCGCCGAGAAAGCTCAACAGCGCAAAGGAGAGCCAGGGCGCGATGCGCCCGATCGCGGCGGAAAAGACGGCGCCGCAGACGTACCCCAAAAGGGGCATGAAAAACTGGAATAAGGCGAACGTGCCCGCCGTGACGGCTGCCTTGCCCGCTCTCATGCGCGGCTCCGCCATGCCAGACGCCATGCCGATGGCGGTGGCGTCCATCGCAAGCGCCGCGCCGATGAGTACGATCTCAAAGACCGACATAACCCCTCCCGTAGCTTTCTTCGGGCATCCGCCCGATTTTTGATAATGTGGAAAGACCTTTTTCCTTGCCCCAAGGAGAAGCCTCCCCCTTCCCCGCGGCTAAAACGCGCAGGCGAAGGGGGCGTTGCGCCCGACGAGTTCCAAAAAAATAAGACCCATGCGCAAAAAGATGCGCATAAGTCTCGTCATTTCAGATAGCGCCCGCGGAGTTCCGCAATGTGTGGACGCTGCCGCCCCGAAGGGCCGACTACTCCCCTATGTTCTGTTTGATTGTACCGAAAAATGCGGGCGTTGTCAAGGATTTTCGGGGACGTCCGATAAAATACGCAAAATGGCGCGGGCGCGGTTCATGGGAACGGGCGCCGTCTGCGGCGTGCAGTCCTCGCAGCGCAGCACCGTCCCCTCCGCCCTGCCCGACCTGCCGACGGGAACGACGACGCGCGTCCCCGCCTCCAGCCTGCGCGGCGCAAGATACCATGCGGGCGTCCCCGCGACGTCCACTTTGGCGAACGTCTGCACGCCGTTTTCGGCGATCACCCCGCCCGATAACGAATGGATCATACTTCCTCCCGATTGTATCGTTCACGATTTTTGATTTTCCCGCAAATGAATTGGCGCACTTTGTGCAGCGTGGACAAATTTGACAACCCCCCCGTCTTGCCTTCGGCAAGCCACCTCCCCTTGCACAGGGGCTCCCGCAAAAATGCAACGCATTTTTGTGGGATTTTTGCAGGGGAGGCGAGGATGGGGGCTAGATCACTCGCGCAAGGAAGGTTTCCTTCCGCCAGCGCCCCACATTTGCGCATACCTGCGCTTATGCGGAAAGGTGAATGCGCGGGCGCTATCAATGTTGCGAACTGCCCGCGCAGAGGAAAACCGCGCGGTCAGCCGCAAGGCGCGCCCGCGGGGTGTTCCTCCCCCTCACGACGTTTCTTTTCATCAGTTTGAAAAGAAACGTGTGAACCCCTCAAAACAGCGGCGCAAACAATTTTGCGATCTCGCACACCCAGCGCCAGACGACGTTCTTTTTGGCGTCCTCCATGGTCTGCAGGCGGGAGGCGGAAAAGGTGGCTTGGAAGTCCTCTTTGACCGCCGCCAGCGCGCGCGTTTTATACATGAGCACCGCATCCTCATAGTGGTGCAAAAAGGAGCGGTAGTCGAGATTGACCGTCCCCACCACGCCCGCGATGTCGTCGGCGAGGAACACCTTGGCATGGACGAAGCCGGGCGTATACTCATAGATCCTGACGCCGCCCTTGATGAGCGCAAGATAGTTGGAACGGGTGAGAGAAAACACGACCTTTTTATCGGGGATGCGGGGCACGACGATGCGCACGTCCACCCCCCGTTCCGCCGCGAGCACGAGCGCCTCGCGCAGGCGGTAGTCGATGATGAGATAGGGCGTCATGATCCACACATACCCGCGCGCGAGGTTGATGATGTTGATATACACGTCCTCGCACACGCTGCGCGGATAGACGGGGCGGGGGCCCCCGCCGTAGGGCTGCACGAAGCCCTCCCCCTCAAAGCGCGGGAAGGTGGCGGGGATATAGGGCGCGAAGTCCTCCGCCTCCCCCTTCTGCGCGAGGTTATAGAGCTTTAAGAACATGAGCAGCAGCCCCTTCACCCCCTCGCCCTCCAGGCGGACGGCGGTGTCCTTCCAATGCCCGAACGGGGAGCGGATGTTGACGTATTCATCGGCAATGTTGATGCCGCCCGTATAGCCCACCGTTCCGTCGATGACGGTGATCTTGCGGTGGTCGCGGTTGTTGTGGACATTGGTGACGACGGGAACGAAGGGATTGAATTTGACGCAATTGATGCCGAGCTTCCGGATCTTGCGATGGTAGGCAAGATGCACCCTGCCCATACAGCCGATGTCGTCGTACATAAAGCGCACTTCCACTCCCTCTTTTACCTTGCGGGCGAGGACGTCCAGCACCCTGTCCCAGAACGTGCCGCGCTCCAGGATGAAGTATTCCATGAAAATATACTTTTCGGCGCGCTCCAGATCGCCGATGAGCCGCTCGCAGAACGCCTCCCCCACGGGGAAGTACTCCGTCGCGGTGCCGTCGTAGATGCGGGCGGCGGGGTTGACGGAGAGCAGCGCCTCCCCGACGTCGGAAAAACGGCGCGCCGCCTCGGAAAATCCCTCGGGAACGGGGCACATCTGCTCGAACGCGGCTGCCCTCATGCCCAATTCCACCGCCTTTTTGCGCATCCGTTTGCCGGGGCGGTGGGAGGAGAACACGGCGTAAATGGCGACGCCGAAGATGTTGAAAAAGACGATACACAAGATCCACGGGATCTTGGTCTCGGGCACCATGTCGCGGTTGGCGGCGTGCAGCACCGTGAGAAAGGTGACGATCCACGAGAGCGCGGTCATGCCGAGCGCGATCCACTCCCCCGCCGCGGGATAGAGCGCAGAGAGCCACGCGGAGAGCAGCAGGGCGAGCCCGACGATAAAAAGCACGTCGACGACGAATAAGATGATGATGGTCAGCGCGACGAAGGTAAAGCGGCTGAAAAGTTTTTTGAGCATACGCGCACCTTTTAAGTTCCGTATTTTGCTATCAATCTCCCGCCCGCGTGAAGAGCGTACAGCCGCAGGGCAGGCTTTTTTGCGTAAAATCGCCCGAGAGCCGCACAGCCGCGCGCGGCGAATGCAGCGTTTGAAGCCCCGTGCACCCCGCAAACGCCTGCACGGAGATATCCTCCGCACGCAGCCCGCACGCCGAGATGTGCGCGACGTTCCCGCAGCCATAGAAGGCGAACGCCTGCAGACTTCCGCCCGTCACTTCAACGCGCGCGAGCGTTTCGGGGATGCGGTAACGCTCCCCGTCCGAAAACAGCCAACCGAAGTCCCCCGAATACGCCGTCCCCGCGCCCGCTTTGGCACTGCCGACATAGGGAAGGGTGAGGGACGTGAGCTGCGTACAGGCACAAAGGGCGCCCTCGTCCATAAAATCGGCGTCGGGAAGGGAGAGCTCCCGCTTTCCGGGAACGGCGCAGACGACGCGCACGCCGCCCGCCGTGGAACAGGTGAGCACGCCCTCCGAAAAGGCGTACGGGGCGGAGACTTCCAGCGTCTCCACCTGCGTTCCCATAAGGTCCGCCGCGGCGGGAACGTCCTCCCCGCGCAGAACGAGGGTATGTACGCCGAGCAGGGAGAGCTGCTCCGCGGAGGGCATTCCCGAAAAGAGGGTGACGCGCCCGCACGCGTCGGACGAGGCGAGCGGGCGCTCCGCGACCTTCTCCCCCGTCCAGGCGAACCAGCCGTCCGCATACCAGCGCGGCGCGGAGTAGGAGCGCCAGACGGCGGCGCGCTCGATGGCAAAAAGCCCTGCGGCGTCCGCCGAGAGCAGCGCGGCAAAGCTGCCCTCCTCGAGCGTCCGATACAGCTTGCGGTACGCCGCGGAGGGCGAAATAACGCCACACGTCCCCGCCCGTTTGAGCAGAACGCCCGCTTCCCCCGCGCCGACGAGGGCGGAATAGGCGGAGGCATAACTCTCGTATTTCGTGCCGTCCTCCCACACAACTTTCACCTCCCCCACAGAAAAAGACGCGGTGCAGGGCAGCAGGAAGAGCGTCCACAACGTAACGAACAGGACGGCGAACGCGCAGAGGGCGGCGCGCCGCAGCACCGCGCGCGCCTTCACTGCCAATGCAGGCGGTGCAGATCGCCCGCCCGCGCGAGGGAGCCGAACGCGTTCTGCCGCAGCCCCTCGTAGACGGCGATCGCCACGCTGTTGGAGAGGTTCAGAGAGCGCGCCTCCTCCCGCATGGGGATGCGCAAGCACTCCTCCGCGTGCTGCAGCAAAAATTCCTCCTCCAGCCCGCGCGTCTCCTTTCCGAATACGAGGAAGTCCCCCTCCCGGTACGCCGCCTCGGCGTACGTTCTGCGCGCCTTGGTGGTGAACAGGTGCATCCGCGCGGCGGGATATTCCGCCAGAAAGGCGGCGAGGTCCTCGTGCACCCTGACGTCCACAAGGTGCCAATAGTCGAGCCCTGCGCGCTTTAAGTACTTGTCGGAGATCTCAAACCCGAGCGGGCGGACGAGGTGCAGCGTGCACCCCGTGGCGGCGCAGGTGCGCGCAATGTTGCCCGCGTTCTGCGGGATCTCCGGTTCGACGAGAACGACGTGAAACATCCGATTGCTCCCGAAAATTCTTCCCGTCTATTTTACGCCATTTTGCCGCAATTTGCAAGGACATCGGCGCAAATTTCATCAAACCGCGCACAATTTCCGCGCATCCGACGTAAAATGCCGCGAAATGTCAACTTTTTCGGTAAAAAAACTTGACTTTCCCGCCGCAACAAACTATAATAAGAGTGTCCTGTGGGGGACATGAAGATATTGATCATCCGAATCCATATTTTTTCTCATTAAAAAGCCGGGCGGCAACGCTCGGCTTTTTAATGTTTTTTCCGCAAACGGTGTATGCGAGGCGACCCTATGCGAGGTAGCGCCCCTGCGCGCTGTCATGCACGCGGTAGATGCGCACCTCCTCGCCCGTGTGCGCGTCGAGGTAGACGAGGAACTCCTCCTCCCCGAAGCGGCAGGCGCACTCGTAGGTGAGCACCTCCCGCCGCCCGAGCGGGATGAGCGCGAGATGCACGCTCTCCGCGCGCAGTTCGGGCGAGAGCCGCCCGCACGCCTCCTCCCGCGAGAGCGTGGGCACCGTATCGCGCACGCCGTGGGGACGGAGCCCGTATGTGCGGGCGTCCATGCCGACGACGCGCCCCTTCTGTTCGCACACGCGCACGCGGATGAGGTCGGAGTACAGCCGCACGCCGTCCCTTTCCGCAACATAGGTGACGGACGCCACGTTCCCCGCCTCCGAGAACCACACGGGAACGAGCTGCGCATAGCCCGCCGAGGCGAGGAATTCCCGCGCGAGGGCGTCGCAGTTCTCCAAAGAGAAGTTCTTCTGCGTGCAGCGCTCGTAGCTGTCGAAGAAGAGCAGCCTGCCGCCGTCCTTGGAGACCTGCGCGAAGAACTCGGCGCCGCCCTCGTCCGTTAAGGTGAAGTTATACGCCCGCACCCCGCGCGACATGGTCTCCCCCGTCAGCCTGACATCCGCGACATGGTAGCCCTTGAAGATCTCCCGCACCCGTTCTTCCGCGCGCGCGGCGGACACTTCCGCAACGCTCTTTGCGGTGTTCTCCCCCTCGCCTGCGGGCGGAACGGGCTCTTCGGGCTTTTTGGAAGCACCATGTCCGAGGTCGGAGAGCCTGTCTCCGATCATGCTCCCCTTCCCCGCGAGGAAGCGGGCGAGTTCCTTTTCGGGCAGATGACGGACAAGGTCGTTGAGCTCGGCGCACAGGCGCGCATTCGTCTCATAAAAGCGGGCGATCGCCTCGCGGTCGAACTCCTGCAGCGCCCTGCCCGCGGCGAGCGCGCGCAGCATCCGCCGCGCCCCCATCCCCGTGCGGTTGACGAAGGCGGACATATCCGTGCCCGTCGCCTCGTCCACGGGGAATTTTTCGATGGCGCTCTCCATGATGGCGGTGTCCACGAGGATCTCGGTGAGCAGCAGCCGCTGTTCCGCCGCCCCCGAGGCGATGCGCAGTTTGGCGAGGTTGTCGTCCATGTTCTCCGAGACGGAGACGAGCTCATAGAGCGCCGCGCGGAAGGCGTTCGCGGAACTCTTCGCCATGTCCGTCATGCGGAAAGACCCCACGGTGACGACGGTCGCAAGCGCGAGGCACGCCGCCCCCAGAACAGAGACCGCGGCGATCCACCCGCCGATGCCGGGCGCGCGCCGTCTGCCGCCCCCCTGCGATCTCGCCTGCTTGCGGGCGGCGCGCTCCTCCCGCCGCTTCTGCTTTTGCGCCGCCTTCTCCCGCGCCTCGCGCGCACGTCGGGCTTGCCGTTCGCGCGCCTTCTCCTCCTTGCGCAGGGTGCGTTCCGCCTTCTGCTTGGCGCGGGCGCCCTGCTCGTCCGCACGCTCCGCCCTTTGCACTTCCTCCCGCGCCTTTGCCGCACGGTAGCGCGCGTCGGCGGCTTCGCGCTCCGCCGCCTGCGCCTCCTCGCGCGCCTTTGCCGCGCTGTTCACCCGTTCCACCTTTTCTGCTCCGCTCGAAATATCCTTCTCCATATCCACCTCCTCAAATGGCAAAAACGTGCTTCCCGATGACCGTCACCGTCTCGCGCGTGAAGATCCATGCGCTCGTCGCCACGGCGGGGTTGTAGTAATAAAGACACCCGTAGGTGGGGTCCCAGCCGTTCATGGCGTCGCGCGCGGCGCTGTACGCCGTCTCGTTGGGCTCAAGGTTGATCTGCCCGTCGTCCACCGCCGTGAATGCGCCCTTCTGGTAGATGACCCCCGCGATGGTGTTGGGAAAATCGGGGCTCTTGACGCGGTTCATGATGACCGCGCCGATGGCGACCTGCCCCGTGTAGCTCTCCCCTCTGCCCTCGGCGTAGATGGCTTTCGCCATCAGATAGACGTCGGACGAGGTGTAGCCGTTCACCCCCGAACTTCCCGAACTTCCCGCGCTGCCCCCGCCGTTTAAGGCGTTGTACGAATCGTTCATGCCCAGCGCCTTATATGTCGCCTTGCCGACGACGCCGTCCGCCGTGAGCGAATTCTTCTTCTGGAAATACACGACCGCCTTTTTGGTGGCGGGGCCGAAGATGCCGTCCACCGCGCCCGTGTAGTACCCCCAATTTTTCAGGCGGCGCTGCACCTCCTTCACCTCGCCGCCCGAACTGCCCTGCCGCAGCACCGCCGCCTCCACGACGGCAAGCTCCGCGACGGGCGCCTCGTGCGCCAACGCCGCCGCCCCCGCCGACACGCCGCCGACGAGCGCCAGCGCCATCGCGCCGATCATCAGACTTTTTTTCATTGCCTTCCTCCTGTACACAATCGTGTGCAGGCGAAAAACTTTTATGCGGAAAAGGCGTATTTTTCCCCTCCCCCTTGACGGCGGACAAAGATGTGGTATAATCATGATGCAGGCGCGCCTCGCGGCAGCGCGTGCAGAACCCTCTCTCTTTTTAGAAAATCTTTCCGAAAAAGGAGCCTCTCATGAAAAAATTCAGACTGTGGAACGCTTGCCTTACGGCGGCAATGTGCTTCTTCCTTGCGGCAGCCTTCGCCGCGTGCGCCGACGGAAAAGGGGACGGCGGCGAAGGGGGCGAAGGCGGGAGCGGAACGCGCTACTCCGTTCAGGCGCCCGAAACGAGCGACGTCTACACCGTGGCGGGGCTCCCCGACGGCGCGTATGCGGGGGACGAAGTGACGTTCACCGTCACCCTCACCCACCCCGCGGACAGCGTGCTGGAAAGCGTGACGGTGCGCGGCTCCGACACGGGAGAGAAGGAACTCACCGGACAGAGCGGCAAATACACCTTTCTGATGCCCGCCGAGCCCGTGCGCGTCGCGGTGGAGGCGGCGTACTACCCCGACAATGCGACGGACAACTTCCTCTCCTGGCGCGAGGGCAACATAGAAGGGGTGGAGATATGGCAGGCAGCGTTCGACGGGGACAGCTATTTTGATTTTTCGGACGACGCCGAACTCCATGCCGACGTCACCTCCTCCCCTGCGGGCAGCGGCGGGATGTTCACCGTGCACGAGGAGCGCGCCTTCTCGCTGAACGAGGACGTCATCCCGAACGAGGCGCTCTCGGTGGAAGTGACAACGGGAGACATGAACAACTTTGCAAGAGCCTTTACCGTGCGCATCGACCGCACCATGCTGCGCGCGGGCACGGCGAAGGTGGTGCTCGCGGTGGAGAACGGGCACAAGTTCGGCGACGAGGCGGTGCTCGCCTGCACGCTGACCGTCAGGGCGCCCGCCCCGCTCGAGAAAGTTGAAACGTGGGAGGAGACCGTCGTCTTTTACGTCTCGGACGCGGAGACGGAGGATCTCTACTTCACCTTTGAGGACCTCGATTACGAGGATACGATGTATCTGCAGCAGTATCAGACCATTCTCGAGGACGAGTATGAGATCGTCGGCGGCAAGGTGACGCTCGTCATCCGATGCGCCGTCGGGCACGAATACGCCGTCCGTCTTGCATACAGAACGGGCGATCCGCCGCCCGTTCCCGCCATCCGTATCAGGAGCGCCGACGGCGGCGCGTTTGAAAGCACCCCCTCGGGCGGAGTGCTCACCTTTACAAAGGAACACGCCGTCATCGAGCTCGAACTTTCCTGATCCCCCCGAAAAAACGCAAAAGCGCCGCCCTGCGGAATGATCCGCAGGGCGGCGCACGTTTATGGTTCAAGCCGAGAGCCGAACGGGACACCGCCCACATCATCCTTCGCGCCTGCAAAAGCGGTCAGCCCGACATACAAGCAACCGCATAACGGCAGAAGGCAAAAGCTACTCTGCCCCGTAACGTCAAAGCCCGTTGCGATTCCTCGCAACGGGCTGTTTTTATACCGATTCAATCGTACAAAGTGTTTCTGTCAAACAACGGACAGGCGAAAAACTCCTCAAAACTCATGTCAAAGCCTTCGCAGATCGCGTACAATGTCTTCAACTTTACCGACGTGCTTCTCTTCTTCTTGATGGAAGATAATGTCGTCTGCGGCACCCCGCTCCGCTCGGACAATTCATATTTGGTCATTTTCCGCTCTATGCACAACTGTTCGATGCGTAACGCAACCGCGTCCTCCAAAAGCATACCGCCACCTCTGTTAAAATAAGCTACTTATCTAATGGCAGTATAAATTTTTTGCATTTTCTTTTACTGCTATACATCGCAGAATTGCTATTTAGTTAAATTTTTGTTATTATATCGTTGGAGAAACCTATGATAGTTACCTTTATCGGGCATCGAAAGCTGCAATTTGACGGCGGCTTCCGCCTGCGATTAAAAGAGCTCATTCTGAAACTCATCGACGACAGAAACGCCGATACCTTTTTATTTGGCAGCAGAAGCGATTTCAATGATTTGTGCCTTGAAGTCGTGACCGAAATTCAAAAGGAACGCCCCGACATAAAGCGCATATATGTCCGAGCCGAGTACCCTTACATCAACAAGCACTACGAGGATCGTCTGCTCGGATCTTACGACGCGACTTATATCCCGGAGAATGTCGTCAAGGCGGGCAAAGCGGCTTATGTCGAACGCAATCACTTTATGATCGACAAGGCAGCCCTTTGCATCTTCTATTACGACGAACACTACAAGCCCCCTCTCAAGCCTGCCGCAAGAGGCCGCATCGCTCGTGAACAGCCTAAAAGCGGAACGAAAGTCGCATACGAATATGCAATCAGGAAACAGAAGGAACTCATAAACCTGTTCAGCCGATCATCTGCTCTTTGAACTGTTCATACTTCCTTTTTTGACTTGGCTGTACCGAAAAGACAGGGAGCCGCCCGAAACGAGCGGCTCCGCTTTTTTATGTATTCTGTAAATCCCCCTCTCGGGAGGGGGCTGCGAGCGTGACACCTCGCCCCTCTTTTTGTATCGGCTGCCATTCCTCGATCGCGCCGTCTGCGCCGCAGTGCCAGAAGTTCCCCTCCCCCGTCGGCGGCGTTTCGCTGTAAAAATACACCGCCGCAGAGGCGAGCGCGGGAGAGCCCTCGGCGATCGCAATGCGCCCCCACGCCTCCTGCGTGCCGCCATAGTAGATCTTCTGCAGCCCATGACACCGTTCAAACGCGCTTTCTTCGATGGTCGTAACGCTCTCGGGCAAGAGGATGCCGGAAAGCGCATAGCACTGATAGAACGCCCCATAGCCGATGCGCTCCACGCCCCGTCCGAGCACCGCCTCCGTCAGGGCTTCGCAGCCCGCGAACGCCTCCGATCCGATCTCCTTCACACCGTCGGGAAGGACGAGCCTGCCCGAAAGTGCCCTGCACCAGGCAAACGCGCCCGCGCCGATCGTTGCCACTCCCTCCCCGATGGTCACGTCCGTGAGGGAGACGCAGTAATAAAACGCCCACCTGCCGATGCACGCGGCGCCCGCCTTGACCGTCACGCGCGTCAGATCGTAACAGAGTGCGAACGCGTGTTCCCCGAAGTCTTTCACCCCGCCGCCGACGGTCACGCCCGCAAGAGCGGTACAGAATGCGAACGCCCGCTCGCCGATGCGCACGACGCTGTCGGGGATGACGAGTTCGCCCGCAAGGGAGGCGCACTCCTCAAAGGCGCGCACACCGATGCTTTCAAGCCCTGCAGGAAGGGTGATTTGCTCCAGCATCCTGCAATTCGCAAACGCCTCCTCCCCGATGGTGCGCAGGCTCTCGGGAAGAACGATGCCCTCCAGCGTGGAGCAGCCCGCGAACGCCCGCTCTCCGATGCTTTCAAGCCCTGCGGGCAGGGTGACGCTTCCAAGATTGCTGCATTCTTCAAACGCGCGGGCGGGGATCTGCGTGCCGCCCGTGAGGACGACCGACCGCAGGGATGCGGGAACGTTCTCGTTGCTGTTTCTCGATTCCCCGAAAATATATCCCAGACGGCCGTCTGCACCGTTCGCTTCCCCCACGAAGGGCAGCGTGATGTCCGTAATGCCGTCGCAGCCCGAAAAGACAGCCCTGCCGATGCTTCCAAGCCCTGCGGGAAGAGTGACGCTTTTCAGCGCGGAGCAGTCCGCAAACGCCTCCTCGCCGATGGTGCGCAGGCTCTCGGGAAAAACGACGCGCTCCAGCGCAGAGCAGCGATAAAACGCATACGTTCCGATTTTTTCGAGCCCTTCGGGAAGAGTGACGCTTTTCAGCGCGGAGCAGTCCGCAAACACCCGCTCCCCGATCTCCTTCACGGGCAAGCCGCGATATTCTGCGGGGATAACGATGTCCGCACGGAAGACGCTCCCGATGCCCGTAACGACGTAATACGACGTCCTTCCGTCCGTCATAATCGTGAACGCAAGTTCCTCCGTTGCACCCTGCGAACAGCCACAGATCGTGCAGACGCCGTCCGAAAAGGCGTGCTCGCCTTCGTCTGCCCGCTCCCCCTTGTGTTCGCACGTCGCCGCATGGTAGTGCACGGCGTCGTCATACGTCCACGTCTCCGAAAAGGTGTGCCCCCTGGCGGGAATGACCCAACTGTCCTTTGCGATGACGTCGGCGCCGTCCGCATCGGAAAAATATTTTCCGCAGCCCGTACACGCCCAATACTCCGTGTTGCCCGCCGTGGTGCACCCCGCCTCGGCGGCGGGATGGTGCGTCATGGTGTGGATATGTTCCGGGGCGGGCGGCTCCTTCCGGCACGCGGCAAAGCCTGCCGCGCCCGCCATGAGCACGGCAAGGGAACACATTGCAAAAAGCCATTTATGTTTCATCTCTACGCCTCCGTCAAAGCGCCGTAAAGAACCATCCGTCCCGTTCGTTCCGCTATGATTATACCACATTTATGACAAAATGCAAGCATGAAGCATGAAAAAGCGCCGCCCTGCGGAGAATCCCGCAGGGCGGCGCACGATGTTGTTCCAAATTTTCAGGCGAGGGCGATGCGCTTTAAGAGCGCGTTGTTGCCGATGGCTCTGCCGCCGCCCAGCACGACGGACATCTGCGCGTCGCTGCCCGTGTGCGCCTCCATCTGCAGGCGCTCGGCGACGTAGTCGGAAAAGCCCGCAATGCCCGTGACGCCGCCCGCGAGGCAGATGCCGTTCTTGCACATGACGGCGGACACCTCGGCGGGGAGTTTTTTCAACACCAGCTCGGCGTATTCGATGATCTTATCCACATAGATGCGGATGGGAAAGAGGATGTCCGCGGAGGAAACGGACACCGAGCGCGGCTTGCCCGTGGTGATGTCCCGCCCGTTGATGATGGTGCTCTGATTGTCGTTCTCGATGAGGCTGCCCACCGTGTTTTTGAGTTTTTCGCTGGAGAGCGAGCCGATCTTCAAGTTGAACGTATCGGCGATATGGTCGATGATGTGCACGTCCATGTTGTTGCCGCCCACGTTCATCGTCAGCCCCGCAATGATGCCGTCCAGCGAGAACGCCGCGCACGACGTCTTGCCCGCGCCCACGTCGATGGCGAACACGGGGTTGGACTCGGAGAGGGGCAGATCCTGCCCCAGAACGGCAAGATAGGGCGTTTCGGCGAAGGTGACGCGCGAGAGCCCCGCCGCCCTTGCGACGCGGAAATACTTCTCCCGCGAGGCGAGCGAGCAGGCGCAGGGCACGCAGAAGAGCGCCTCCACGGAGAAGGTGCGGCGCACCACCTTGCGCAAGAAGTATTCGAGGAGGGCGGAAGCGAGCCGCTCGTCCACGATCTCCCCTTCATAGACGGGGAACACGACGTCGGTGACTTCCGCCGTCTTGCCGAGAAGGCGCTTGGCGTCCGTTCCGAACGCGCGTATTTCGCCCGTGTCCTTTTGCACGGTGACGCAGGTCGGCTCGGAGAGCACGATGCCGCTCCCTATTTTGTAGATTTTCGTGACCGCGGTCCCGAAGTCGATGGCAAGTTTGAGCATGGGTGTTTCCTCTGTAAAAAAATGTGCGGCGCTTATAAGAGCCCCGCCGTGCAGAGCAGTTCGCGAAGGCGCTCCGTGGGGAGCCCGACGACGCACGAATAGCTCCCCTCGCACCGCGAGACGAGCGGATAGCCGTCCTGGATGCCGTAAGCGCCTGCCTTATCCATGGGCAGCCCGCTTCTGACGTAGTCCTCAATGAGCTGCTCGGAGAGCGTGTGAAAGGTGACGTGCGCGGCGACGACATCCGCCTGTTCGCCCACGGATGACAGCACACATACCCCCGTGTACACGGTGTGCGTGCGCCCGCTCAACGCGCGCAGCATCGCCTTGGCGTCCTCTTCGTCCCTGGGCTTTCCCAGAATGTTCCCGTCGAGGGAGACGACGGTGTCCGCGCCGATGACGGCGCACGCGGGGAAGCGGGAAAAGACCTCCCGCGCCTTGCCGCACGCGTTGGCGCGCGCCGCCTCATACGCGGAGAGCCCCGCGCCCACTTCCTGAAAGCGCGAGGGCTCCACCGAAAATGCGGGGATGAGTTCTTTGAGCAGTTCCCGCCTGCGCGGGGAATTGCTGGCGAGCAGGACCTTCACAGGATCTCCAGGTTCTTTTTGAACGTGCGCTTGAAATCGGGTCCCACCTCGAGCGCCTGACGGATCTCGAGCGCGGCGTCGCCGCTCACTTCCGTCTTCATGATGACGGAATCGCCCAATACGTCGCAGTTGATGCCCGTGACGACGCCCATGCCGCTCCTGTCGAGCGCCTCGCCGATGCGCAGCAGAACGCCCAGCTTTTTGACGACTTCCAGATCCTCGTCCGTGACGATGTCCTTATAGCGCGCCCATTCCGCGGCGTTGACGTCCTCCCGCTTGTGGCAGCCCGCCACAAAGGCGGCGAGCACGATCTCGCGGTGGGTCGCCCCGTAGATGCCGGAATTCAGGATCATATAACGGCTGTGCTGCTGATGGTCGAAATATCTCACACGCAGCCCGCAGTCGTGCAGGCTGGCGGCGATCTTCAATACTTTTAAGTAGGCGCGCGGGAACTTGTGCAGCACGCGGAGCTGCTTGAAGAGCTGGATGGAGAGGCGCACCGTCTGTTCGACGTGCTTTTTGTCGCACCCGTAATAATCGACGAGCGCGTTCAGAGAATAGGTGAGCACGTCGAGGATGGGGCGCTCCACCGTCTGCGGCACCGCCTGGTTGAACATGATGCCCTCGCGCAGGCCGCATCCCCCCACCGTGAACGACTCGATGTGCAGATAGTCGGTGAACGCCTTGATGATGGCGAGCGCGGCGGGCATGATGTCCGCACGGGCGGGCGAAAGCCCGCGGATGCGCTTGCGCTTTTCCACGTCGAGCACGCGCACCATCTCGTAAATGGAGCGGAAATCCTCCACCGCGAAGGAATAGTTGTGCACGGTGTTCATGGGATATTTTTTGACGAGACGGTTGATCTTATAGAGGTTGCGGAAGGAGCCGCCCACACCGATCATCTGCACGTCGGGATCGACCTCCGCGAGCCAGCTTATCTTTTTGAACTGCTCGGTGAAGAACTCCTCGATCTTCGCCGTCTGCTCCTCGGGCGAGACGCCGTCGTCGGCGAAGAGGTCGGTGAGGGTGACCGCGCCGAAGGAGAGCGAGGCATAGTTTAAGACGGTGCGGCGGTTGTAGTAGATGATTTTGGTGCTGCCGCCGCCGATCTCCAGAATGAGCCCCTTGGGGATGTCCATGGAGTTGATGACGCCGCGGTAGACGAGCGTCGCCTCCGCCTCCTCCGAGAGCACTTCGACGCGGATGCCGCACGTCGCCTGGATCTCATCCAGGAAGGAGCGCTGATTTTTTGCGCGGCGCACCGCCGCCGTGGCGACGGCGATGATGCGGTCGACCTGGTCGGCGTCGCACAGACGCTTAAACATTTTGAGCGTGCGGATGGTCTCCGCGATGCGCTGCGGCTTCAAAAAGCCGTCCCTGTCCATATCCTGTCCGAGGCGGACGCTCTCTTTGAGCTCGTCCTCCACCCAAAAATGGCTGCCGAAGATCCTGACGATAACAAGGCGCGCGGAATTGGACCCGAGATCGATGATACCGATCCGTTCCGACGGCTGCTGCATACATTCCGGTGCTGTCTTTTCCATTTCATTCCGTCCTTTTGCGTAATTTTCGGGGCCGCGCGCCCGACCGCGCGGCAGATCGGGGCACTCCTGCTTTTTTCTCCTGACCCGACAATGCCCCAAGTCTCATGATTCCCTACCATTTTATCACACGAACGGCGGTTTGTCTATACCCTTTTGAAAAAAAATTTCAAATTTACGCAAAAAAACGGCGAGCACGGCATTTTTCAGCGCGCATACACCAAAATTTTACAAATTTTTTATAAAAGTCTATCCCGTGCGCGGTTTTTGCGGAAATGCGCCGCAAGGCGCAGCAGCGCGAGCACGATGAGAAAGGCGCCGAACGCGCGCTCTAAAAGCGCGGAAGGGAGCACGGCGGCGCACAGCGAGCCGAGCGCGGAAAAGACGAGCGCGGACAAAACAAGGGGCACGAGCCCTTCGCCGCGCAGCAGCCCGCTTTTGGCGTGCACGGGGAGGGCGAGCGCCGCCATGGGCAAAAAAGCGACGAGGTTCACCGCCTGCGCGCAGGGCTGCGGGACGCCGAAGAGCGTCAAAAGCGGGATGAGCACGGTGCCGCCGCCCATGCCCATGCCCGCGGGCACGCCGCCCGCGACGCCGCACAGAAAGAGCACTAAAAACGCCATGCCGCCACCGCCTTGACGCCCGCGAGCAGCATGAGCGCGGAGAACGCGAGATCGAGCGCGCGGGGCGGGATGAGGGGCAGGAGCCGCGCGCCGAGCGCGCCACCCAGCGCGACGCCGAGCGCGACGGGCAGCAGCAGCTCCCACGACAAAAACCCCGCCAGAAAATAGACGACGGCGCTCACGCAGGAGGCGGGCAGGATGCAGGCGATGGCGGTGGCGTGCGCCGCAGCCGTCCCCCTGCCCTCGATGCGCTCCAGAAGCGGCACGGCGATCATGCCGCCCCCGCCGCCGAACACCCCGTTCGCCGCGCCCACCGCGCCGCCGCCCGCAAGCCGCGCCGCCGCCCCCTTTTTTTGTCCGCTTTGCATGAAACTCCCCTCCCGCGGCGGCTTTTTTCCGCCGCCCGTTTCCCTCATTTTGTGCAGTGTGGGGGAATTTTTTTCTCTTTCCCACGATTTCATAACGATTTTCATGCGGAATTGCTTGCGTCCCGACGCATTTTATATTAAAATAGAGAAGTATCTCGCAGGAGAACGTCAAAAAAGACAAGTACGGAGGGCGCACGCCCCCCGACGGAAAAAAGGAAGACCTATGGCATTCGATCCCAAAAAGTTCAGACGCCGCTTTATGCCGGCACTCACGCTTGCCCTCTCGGCGACGCTCACGATGAGCGTCCTCGCCGCCTGCGCCACCACCTCGGACGACGGGGATGAGGAAGAGGAAGAGACCACCACCCAGACGGATACCCAGACCCTCCGCAACGGGAACTTCGAGTTCTATTCGGAGATGGACGTCGAGGACAAAGCGGACAAGCTCGACCTCATCAGCTCGCCCACGAGCTGGTCGTTCACGTCCGGCTCCCCCACGTCGGACACGGCGTCGGGCATCATCGACACGTCGGAGTGGAGCTACCTCTCCAAGGCGGGCAGGGAGTTCACCTCCGTGGAGGACGCCGTCGCCCACTGGACGGACGACAACGTCACCGCCTACGACAGGCTGAAGTTCTATGAGGACTTCGAGGACGAGATCGACGATTTGGAGGACGGGAGCGAGGCGGCGGAGCTGTTCGCCGAGTACGACTACTCCATCGACTTCGAGGACGTGGAATATCTCGCCGAGCTCTCCAACGCCCCCACGCCCAGAACGGGCGCCGCGGAGGATGAGACGGGCGTTTTAATGATCCACAACCGCCGCACGTCGGACAACGTGCCCGGCACGGGGCAGTACTACACCTCCTCCACCACCATCTCGTTGGAGGCGGGCACTTCCGCAAAGGTCTCCGTGTGGGTCAGGACGGACGACCTCACGCACTACCGCTCGGAGGACGACAAGGAACTTCCCGTCCTCGGCAATGCGGGCGCCTATATCCGCGTCAACCAGACGGTGGGCGGCACGACGCTCGACCCCGTCTATCTTGAAAACATCAACACGCAGGGGCAGTGGAAGGAATACACGCTGTATGTGCGTGCAAGCTCCTTCACCACCTCCTCGTTCACCATCGTGCTCGGGCTCGGACAGGGCTCGACGGACAACCGCCTCGGCTATGTGAACGGCTACGCCTTCTTCGACGACGTGTCGTGCGAGGTACTCACCTCCGCCGCCTTCGACGATGCGACGGGCGAGGCGCAGTGCTCCATCGACAGCGAAAAGGAAGAAAAGCGCTTTGAGGGCAACACCTACGCCTCCGTCAAGATCGACCTCGACGCCGACCTCGGCACGGACGGCGGGCTCGACATCACCGCGGGCGACGCCGCCATCACCAAGGATCCCGACGGCGGCAAGTCCAACGTGGTGTACACGGGTCCCTACGCGGACGACTACGCCAAAGTGACGACCGCTGCGCAGCTCGCCGCAGACACCGTCAACAATTCCTACCTCAAAAACATCTACGACACCGACCTTAAGAGCACCTATCCCTTTGAACAGGGAACGGACGATATGCCGGTCATCCTGCTCATGTCCGTCTCGGGCGCGCCCTACACGGCGGCGACCAACGAATACACGCTGCCGGAACATACGCACATGATGGTCTCCTTCTTCGTCAAGACGAGCGAGATCGGCGGCACGGGCGCTTCGGCGACCGTGGTGGACGGCGACAACCGCACGCAGATCGCCGCGTTCGACTCGACCACGGTGGACACGGTGGACATCGACGACGAGACGAAGGACATCTACGACGGCTGGGTGCAGTGCTTCTTCTTCATCTCCAACGACACGGACAGCGAAAAGACCTTCACCATCGAATTCTCCTACGGTCCCACCGACGTCGCCTCCGCCGAAAAGACCGCCTACGACGACGGCTATGCGGCGTTCGCGGGCTTCCGCGTCCTTGAAGACGTCAACGCGAAGTATATCGACTATGCCTCGACGGATTCCTACTCCGTGAAGGCGACCCTGACGGGCGCCGTGGACAACGACTCCGCCTTCGACACGGCGGGCGTGGACACCGCGCGCGACATCCGCAACACGCTCGCCCCCACCGCCAACTTCACGGCGGTGCCCAACGCGAGCAAGTCCATCGTGACGGGCGGCGTTGCCAACGAGCTCCCCGAAGGGCTGTACACCGGCTTGCTCAACGCGAAATACGCGGGCAATTACGTCAATGCCGCGTCGAAGGGCGAGGCGTGGGCGTCGGCGCTCAACACGATGGCGAACAACAGCTCGTTCACCGACGACTCCCTCTCCGATGCCGAAGAGTGGTGGGCGAAGATCTTCGGCGACTACAACCAGGACGGCTCGAAGGCGTCCTCCCGCGTCGCCAACCAGCCCCTGCTCGTGCTCAACACCTCGCAGGAGGCGGTCAACGCCTACGGGTATCTCTCCGACACGATGACGGTCTCGGCGGATTCCTATCAGCGCATCTCCCTGCGCGTCAAGCTCTCCGCAGGCGCGACGGCGACCATCTACCTCATCGACACGTCCGACGTCAAGAAGGGCTACAACGACCCGCTCGCACCCACCCTTCCCTCCGTCACCTTCCGCTATGACGACAACGGGAACATCGTGGGGCGCGACCCTGCGGACGCCGACTTCAACGCCCGCACCGACGTCGTGTTCTACCGCGCCGACAACGGGCTCTTCTACCGGGCGAGCGGCGACACGAGCAAGTACTACGCCAACCTCAAGAATTACACCGTGGACGAGGCGACGGGCGACCTGCTCGCCGTCGATGCAAGCGGCAACACCACCATCGCCTTCTATGCGCACGAAGGAAAGTTCTATGCCTACCGCGAGGAAGTCAGCCGCGGGGAGTACGAGTATTCGCAGGAAGTGCTCGACCTCTACGACGCGATGACCGCCGAGGAGCGCGAGGCGTGCGTGCGCTATGACTACACCGCCCTCGACGCAGCAAAGTATGCGAGCGTCATCACGGTGGAAGGCACGCCCGCGAACGCAGGCAAGTGGGTGGACGTCTCCTTCTATATCCACACGGGCAACACCGAAAAGGATTACCGCCTCGAAGTGTGGGCGGGCTCGCGCGACTATACCGTTTCCGAGGACGGAACGGTGACGCCGACGGGCAAGCAGATCCCCGCGGGCGGGTATGTGTTCTTTGACAACTACACCTCGACAGACGTCTCCGAGAACTACGACGCGCTCCTTACCGAGGCGGTGGACGACCTCAAAAAGGCGCACGATGTCGCCACGGACGAGGATCTTCCCGAAGAATATGCCCTCTACTACACCTACACCTTCTACGACGCCAAGGACTTCCTGCGCTACGACAAGTCCCTTGACGAGGACGAGCTGGGCGATCCCTACGGCTCCTATGCGCAGTCTGCCTACTCCGAAGGCATCGCATGGCTGAAGGCGGACGGTGCGGACGAAAAGGCACTGTATCTCGATTATGCCCTCTCCGACGTCACCGTGGAGGCGGACGATCTGACCTCCGACGACGACACGACGGAAGAGGAAGATACGACCAACGGCGATACCAACGTCTGGCTCATCATCTCCTCGGGCGTGCTCGCGTTCGCGCTGGTGTTTGCGGTCGTCGCCATCATCGTGCGCCGCCTGCACAAGAAGTTTGCGAAGAAGCACGCGAAGGTGCGTCCCGCCAGGACGGCGCGCGCAAAGCAAAAGCCGCAGCCGACGGTGAAAGAGGAGCCCGAACAGGCGCCCGAAGCCCCCAAGGACGAGAACGACCCTTATAACGAATAACATCATATCCCTCGGGCACGCCCCGAGGGATTTTTGTATGCGCCGGTGCTCCCTTACTTTGGAAGCAATCCTTCACGCACTTCGTGACAACTCCCTTTACAGGGTTCCCATAAAAATTTAAAAATTTTTGTGAGATATTGCAAGGGAGCCTTTGAAAGCCTTCCCCCTTGGGGGAAGGTGTCACGAAGTGACGGATGAGGGGTCAAGCGGAGCAACTGTTCCTTTGCCGTCCCCCTCATCACCGCCTTCGGCGGAGCTTCCCCCCAAGGGGAAGCCTACCCCGCCCCATGTCCCTTGCCCCCTTGCGATGCTCCCACAAAAATGCTGCGCATTTTTGCGGAAGCCCTATTCGGGATGACGCATGAGGGGATTGTCAAAATGCAGGCAGACAAATGCGCTTGCATCGAAAATTTTACAATTTCGTTACAACTTTATGAGGACTTTTCGGGAAAAATCCTTTATAATAGTTCACGGAGCAATCGGAAAATAAGGAGGGGCACTATGCCTGCCATCTATGCACACCGCGCCTTCGGGAAGGACGCAGCCGCCCTTCTTGAACGGGGCGCGCTTTCGGAGATCGCCGCCTGTCCCGCGAGCTTTGCCCTCGGGCTGCACGGTCCGGACGCCCTCTTCTACTTTCATCCGCTCACCAAAAACGCCGTCAACCTGCACGGCGAGGCGCTGCATTCCCAAAGCGCCGCCCCCTTTTTTACCGCCGCCCGCGACCTCTATCGGCAGCGCGGCGCACGCGCGGCGGACAAGGCGTATCTTTTGGGCTTCGTCTGCCACTTTGCGTTGGACAGCGCCTGCCACGCGGAGGTCGCCGCGCAGATGGAGCGCACCGCCCTCTCGCACACGGCGGTGGAGGCGGCGTTCGAGCGATGGATGCTGCTGCGCGACGGGCTCGTCCCCGAACGGGCGCACATCGCGGGGCATCTCCGCGCCACGCGGGAGAATATCTCCGCCCTCGCCGCATACTGCTCCGTCACGGAGCGGCAGGCAAAGAAGTGCATCCGCTCGATGGTGCGCAACTCCCGCCTGCTGCGAGCACCCAACGCCGTAAAACGGGCGCTCCTTTGCGCGGCGCTCCGCCTTGCGGGGAGCAGGTCGGTCATCGACATGATCGTCCCCGCCGCCGACACGCCCGCCGCCGTCGGTGCCGCGAAGGTGCTCGGCGCGTGCTATGAGAGCGCCCTCAAAAAGGCGGCGGAGCTCATGGAAAACTATTCCGCCTTTCTTGCGGGAGAGGCGGAACTCGACGGACGGTTCTCGTCCAACTACGAATCGGAGGAATTGTTATGTTCAAACGGCTGACCCCCGCGCGCAGGCTCGAATGGAGCTGGATCTTGTATGACGTGGGAAACTCCGCCTTCACGCTGCTCATCTCCACCATCATGCCCATCTACTTCAACGGGCTGGCAGACGGAGCGGGCATCTCGGGCGAGACGGCGACCGCCTATTGGGGGTACGCCGCCAGCATCGTGACGCTCATCGTCGCCGTCATCAGCCCCATTCTGGGCACGCTCAGCGATTTCAGCGGCTACAAAAAACCCATCTTCTTTTTCTTTGCGATGGCGGGCGTTGTCGGCTGCGCCGCGCTCGGCATCCCCATGCCGTGGCTCGTCTTTCTCATCGTGTTCATCATCACGAAGGTGTTCTATTCCGCCAGCCTTGTCTTTTACGACTCCATGCTCGTGGACGTGACGACATCCGGACGCGGGGACATCGTCTCCGCCAAGGGCTATGCCTTCGGCTATATCGGGAGCTGCATCCCCTTCCTTATCAGCATCGCCGTAGTGCTGCTCTCCGGCCTCGCCTTCTCCGTGTCCATCCCCATCGCGCTCATCATCAACGCGCTGTGGTGGCTGGGCTTTACGATGCCGCTCATGAAGAGCTACCGCCAGACGCACTTCGTTCCCCGCACCGCCCACGCCGTGCGCGACAACTTCAAACGCCTCTTCTCCGTCTTCTCCAAAAAGTCGGATGTGAAGAACCGCAAGGGCATCATCCTCTATCTTGTCGCCTTCTTTTTGTACATCGACGGCGTATACACCATCATCGACATGGCGACCTCCTTCGGAACGGCGCTCGGGTTCGACACCACCCAGCTTCTGCTGGCGCTGCTTCTGACGCAGATCATCGCCTTCCCCGCCGCCATCCTCATGGGGAAACTTGCGGGGCGCGTGAAGAACGACGTGCTCATCTTTATCTGCATCGTCGCCTACACGGGCGTGGGACTGTTTGCCGTGTTCATGAACGCGGTGTGGCAGTTCTGGCTGCTCGCCTGCGCCGTGGGGCTCTTTCAGGGCGGCGTGCAGGCGCTCTCCCGCTCCTACTTCGCCAAGATCATCCCGCCCGAACAGTCGGGGTGTCTGTTTGGCATCCTCGACATCTTCGGCAAGGGCGCGGCGTTCTTCGGCACGCTGCTCGTCGGCATCGTCACGCAGGCGACGGGTTCCGTCAATCTGGGTGCCATCCCCATCGTCTGCCTGTTTGCGGCGGGCATTGCCGTGTTCCTCTTTGCTGCCAAGGTCAACCGCCCCTTCCTGAATGCGGCTGCGGAGCGCGCCGAAGGCGACGGCCCCGCCAACGGCACGGAGAGCGCAAAGAGCGCGGAAAGCGAACAAGGCGGCGAGAACGCGGACAGCGACGAAACCGACGCGCCCGACGCCTGACAACGCAGGATGACGCACCACGTCCCCCGCCCTGCTTAAAAAAATACCGCGCGCCGCCCCTTCGGGCGGCGCGCTCTGCTTTCAGAATACGCGGGGCGCGCCCGCAGCAATGCTGCGGGCGCGCCCCGTTTATTTCTTTATTCCTCCGCAAAGACCTCCCGCGCGAGGTCGGCGACCTCCTGCGTGGTCTGCGCGGCAAACAGGCGGCGCTTTGCCTCGGCGGCGCCCCGCCTGCCCTTGCAGTAAAACGCCGCCATCTTGCGCATGAACACGACGGCGAACCGCTCGCCATAGAGGGCGCGCGTCTCTTCCAGCTGGCGCGCGAACAGTTCCCCGACGGGGGGCGCCTGCGTGCCCAGGATGTCGCAGAACGTCTGCGGGCGGCAGAGCGCCGCGCGGGCGACCATGCCCCCGTCCGCCCCCGTGCGGGCGAGCACCCGCTCGAAGTCCCGCCGCGACCAGATGTCGCCGTTGGCGATAACGGGGATGGAGACGGCGTTCTTTGCCTCGGCGATGGCGGCATAGTCGGGTGCGCCCGAATACAGCTTTTCGCGCACTCTGCCGTGTACCGTGATCATGCACGCGCCCGCGCCCTCCGCAAGGCGGGCGAACTCGGCGGCGATGTTGTCCCCCTCCCGCACGCCGATGCGAAATTTGACGGAGATGCGCTTTCCGCTCCTGACGCACGCCGAGATGACCTTCTCCGCGAGGGGAAAATCCTCCAACAGGGCGCTGCCGTCCCCGTTTTTGACGATCTTGGGCATGGGGCAGCCCATGTTGATGTCGATGAGGTCGAATGGGGCAAGTTCCGCGCTCTCGCACGCGGCACGCATGACGGCGGGGTCGCTGCCGAAGATCTGCGCCGCCTTGGGTGATTCGCTGCCGCAATAAAGCAGCTTCTTCGTCTCCTCGCTCTCGTATAAGAGCCCCTTGGCGGAGACCATCTCCGTGAAGGTGAGCCCAGCCCCCAGCCGCGCGCACATCATGCGGAAGGGATAGTTGGTATACCCCGCCAGCGGCGCGAGAAAGACGTTGTTGGGGCATACCATGCCCGCGATGTCAAGCGCGTGCAGCACGTTCCGCCTCCGCCATGTACGCGTCGCGCTCCGCCTCGGAGAGCGCGTTCACGTCCTTTTTATCGCGCAGGACGAGCGCCTCGAACGCGGCGTACACCTTCTGCCGCGACTTGGCGTAGTCGAGCAGCGCCTGTTCCCCGTCGCCCCCCGCGGTATAGGCGTATTCCGCCGCCGCGTACAAAAAGGCGCCGAGGGCGTCCGCCCCCGCGCCGTCCTCACCCTGCGCGAAAAGGGCGTCCATGGCATGGCGCAGGCGCTCTTTCGCCTCCTCGGGCGAGAGCCGCCAGCCCCCCTTCGCCGTGCGCTTGGCGATCTTCTGCGCGCGCAGCAGGGCGGGAAAGCCCGCGGGAACGTCCTGCACGGCGTCCGTAAAGGTCGCCTGATGCTTTTCCGCCATCTTGTTCTTGTCCCACACGGAGAGCGCGCCGTCCGCGCCCGCCGCCGCGTCCGTTCCGAAGACGTGGCTGTGGCGGTCGATGAGCTTGCGGCACAGTCCCGTGATGACGTCGTGCATCGTGAAGTGCCCGCGTTCCTCCTCCATGAGGGTGTGGAACGCCGCCTGCATCAGCACGTCGCCCGCCTCCTCGCACATCTTTTCGGGGTCGTCCGCGTCGATGGCGTCCACCAGCTCGTACGCCTCCTCAAGGCAGTTGATGCGGATGCTTCCGTGCGTCTGCGCCCTGTCCCACGGGCAGCCGTCGGGCGCGCGCAGGCGGCGCATGACGGTGAGAAAATCATACAGCGTGAACTTCTTTTTTTCGAGCAGCGGCTCGTCGGGAAGAACGAGCGCGCACGTCGTGTCGTATGCCTCCTGCCTGTCCGCCTCATAGAGGGGGATGGGCAGAACGCGCCCGCCGCGCACGAACAGGGCGGGCGCCTCGTCGCCGAACCACTCGGCAAGGGCGAGCTTGACGTCCGAGGCGAGCGCGCGGTCCGCAAGGTCGTACACGACGAGCGGGCGCACGAGGGGCGCGTCCCCCGCCTCCGCCGCAGGGATGGCGGAAAACCTGCCACATACCCCCGCGGCGGCAGCCGCAGCCGCCGATTTGGGAACGCCGGGGAACACCTCTTTTTCCTTCTCACGCGCAAGCAGCCCCGCGACGCGGTCCTCGCTCACGGCGCCGTCCGTGCAGTAACAGAGCGTCTTTCCCTTGGCGCGGGCGCGCACTTCGCGCACGGCTTTTGTTACGAACGTCTCATAATTGCGGCAGGAACCATAGAGCGCATCGAGGCTCTCAAAGGCGATCCCCGCCTCCTTCAAGCTTTCCGCCGAGGGGTGCGTTGCGGTGCGCACGACGACGGCGTCCGCCCTTTGAAGCGCCGCAAGCGCGTCCTGCGTCACTTCCCCCTTCTTTGTTCCGAGTCCGATGATGTACAACATGGCGTTTTTCTCTCCGATCTGCTTTTACGGTATCAACAGTATAAAACAAATCGAGGAAAAAAGCAACCAGATAGCACCCGTTGGCGGCGATCGCCGCGCCCGTGATGCCGAGCTTTCCCACCAGAATGATCTGCAGCGCCGCCTTGCAGAGGACGGCGCACAGCATGGCGCGCATGGCGCACTTCGCCCTGCCCATGGCGGTGAGGCAGGCGGCGAGCGTATCGACGGCGGCGAGCGCGGCGGAGGAGACGCACATAAGGCGCAGAAGGCGCACGAGCACCTCCGCGTCCTGCGCGGAGAGCGCGGGATAGAGCAGCCCCGCGATGACGGGGGCGAAGAGGAAGATGCCCGCGGCGCACGGCAGGGCGATCGCAAAGGTGAACGCAAGCGCCGTGAGCGCGCGCTCCGCGCCCTCCTTTCCGCCCCCGGCGGCGGACACGGCGGGCACGGCGGCTGCGACAAAGCCGCAGCACAGCGTGGCGGGCAGCGACACGAGGGCGAGCGCCCCGCCCGTAAACAGTCCGTAAAGGTGCACCGCGCGCGGCGTGGTGCGCGCGAGCAGCCGCACGACGAGCACGCTGTCCAGCATCCCCGAAAGGGGCAGCAGCGCCGCGTTCGTCATGGCGGGCAGGGCGGAGAAGAAGAGCTCGCCGCCGCGCATGGGAAGGAGCGGGCAGCGGCGCTCCCGCGTGCGGAAGGCGACGACGAGGAGGGCGGCGCATTCGGAGAGGGCGACGGCGAACAGCGCCGCCTGCGCCGCGCGGACTGGCTGCGCATAAAAGCGGGAGGCGAGCAGCAGCCCCGCGCCCGCCTTGATGAGCTGTTCGACGATCTCCGAGCAGGCGGTGGGCGCCATCTCCCCCTGTCCCTGCCACCAGCCGCGCAGAACGCAGAGGATCGCCACGGGAAGGATGGCGGGCGCAAGGGCGAGATAGCAGCCGACGAGCGCCTCCTCCCCCTGCAAACGCGCCACGGGGTGCGACAGGAGCAGCATGAGCGCCGTCGCGCCCAGCCCGAGCAGGGAAAAGAGGCGCAGCGCGGCGGGGAGCGTTCCCCCCATCCTGCCCGCGGCGCGGCGGGCAGCGACGGCGCGCGCCACGACGGTGGACACGCCCGCCGAGGAGAGGGTGAGCATGAGACAAAAGAGCGGATACGCCATCTGATAGAGCCCCTCGCCGTAGCCGCCCAGAAGGTTGGCGAGCGGGATGCGGTATAGAACGCCGATGCCCTTGGCGAGCAGCCCGCCCGCCGAAATGACCGCCGCATTTTTCAAAAACTTTGCGTGCTTCATTATGTAACTGCGCCGCGCCCCTCGCCGAGGGGCGCGGCGCAGAACTGCTTTTTTTCGGCGCGGCTTTGCCGTCTGCGGCGCCGCGCCCCTTCCTTACACAAACTGTCCCGCGATGATGTCCGCCGTCAGCCGTGCAAGTTTCACGCAGAACGCCTCCATCACGGCGCCCGCCTCCTCCGTGAGCAGGATGACCGCGCCCAGGCAGTCGCCGTTCGCCACGATGGGCACGATGAGCTGCGCCGTGTACGCCGCCTCGCCGTCGCGCACGACGGGCAGGATGCGCCCGCCCTCCGCAAGGCTCGCCAGATGGCTTTTTCGCCCCGCCATGAGCTCGGTCACCTCGTCGGACACGGCGTGCGACAGGAGCGCCTTCCTGCCCGTTCCGAACGCGTGCAGGACGTTGTCCGTATCCGCAATGGCGGCAAGATAGCCGCTCTGTTCATGCAAGGATTTTGCCGTCCCCTCCGAAAACCGCTCCACCGATGCGATGGGCGAATACTTTTTGAGCATGAGCTCGTCACGGTCGGTGAACAGCTCCAAAGGGTCCCCCTCGCGGATGCGCAGCGTCCGGCGGATCTCCTTCGGAATGACCACGCGCCCGAGTTCGTCGATCCTTCTCACGATCCCCGTTGCCTTCATGTTTTACCTCCGTATACGCAAGGTTTCCCCTCCCGTATACTGTCATTTTGCCCCGCCCGACGCGTTTTATGTATGTTTTTTGCTTTATTTCATGTTTTTTCCGCAGGATAAGCAGCGTATCCTATTTTATTTTTCTGTTCGCACACCTTTTATTTCTCTGTTCGCACACCCTCATTTCCGTCGCAGTACACTTTTACACAATGACCGCAATCAGGGCAAACATAATATGTTTCCCTTTTATCGTCCATTTTTGTTGGACATCAACCCTTTTTCGCAAACTCATAAAATTTCCCCACGCAAAAAGAGCGCCGCAGCGCTCTTTCTGATCGTCTATGTTTACTCTTTGTACATTCTCTTGTAGTAGTTCCGATACTCGCCGGAGACGATCTCCTGCCACCAGGGTTTGTTGTCCAGATACCAACGGATGGTCTTTTTGATGCCGTCCGCGAACTTCGTCTCGGGCAGCCACCCGAGCTCCGTGTGGATCTTCGTCGGGTCGATCGCGTACCGCATATCGTGCCCCTTCCGGTCCGCCACGAACGTGATGAGGCTCTCGGGCTTGCCCAGCTCCTTGCAGATGAGCTTCACGATGTCGATGTTCTTCATCTCGTTGTGCCCGCCCACGTTGTACACTTCCCCCACCCGTCCCTTGTGGATGATGAGGTCGATCGCCTTGCAGTGGTCCTCCACATACAACCAGTCGCGCACGTTCTCTCCCGTCCCGTACACGGGCAGCGGCTTGTCCGCAAGCGCGTTTGCGATCGTGAGCGGGATGAGTTTCTCGGGGAAATGATAGGGCCCGTAGTTGTTGGAACAGCGCGAAATGGTCACGGGAAGTCCATACGTTCTGTGATATGCGAGCACCAGAAGATCCGCCCCCGCCTTGGAGGAGGAATAGGGACTGGACGTGTGCAGCGGTGTCTCCTCCGTAAAGAAGAGGTCGGGCCTGTCGAGCGGCAGATCGCCGTACACCTCATCCGTCGAGACCTGATGATAGCGCCCGATGCCGTACTTGCGGCAGGCATCCATCAGAACGGACGTGCCGATGATGTTGGTCTGCAAAAAGATACTCGGGTCCTCGATGGAGCGGTCGACATGGCTCTCCGCCGCGAAGTTGACGACGATGTCGGGATGCTCCTCCTCGAAGAGTTTACAGACCGCCTCCCTGTCGCAGATGTCCGCCTTCACGAAGCGGAAGTTGGGGTTTTCCATCACGCTCCGGAGCGTGGACAGATTGCCCGCATAGGTGAGCTTATCCAGACACACGACGCGGTAGTCGGGATACTTGTTGAGGATATGGAAGATAAAATTGCTGCCGATGAACCCCGCCCCGCCGGGGATGAGGATGGTCATAAATTAAACTTGATAAAACACCCCTTATATTATTTTTTTGTCGGCAATAAAATCTTTTTTGCAACCCCTTTCAATTTCCGATATGCTCTTCGCAAAAAGCCGACATGACAATATTTATCAACTACTTTTCCAAAATCCTTTTCATCGGAAATTTCTCGCATAAAGGCATCGCGCTTTTTATGCATTTGCGCAGACGATATCATAGCTGCGTTATGAGCGATTGCACGCCCCACCTCTATTTGATGTTCATGCACTTCCGACTGAATGGATGCAAAAAGTTTCTCTCCCCGTACGGAGTGGATGATCGCCAGCGATGTCCCCTTATCGTCATCAAACGACGGGAGCTCTCGTTCGATCCCCCAGAAATCCGCAATCGTAATATCGCTCACGCGATCAACCGTTTTAAAAACGCACTGGTGACAGGACGGACGCAGACAAAGATTAGTAAGAAATGCCCGCATAAACTTATCATGGTTCAAATCCTCGAGATACTCCGTATCGTCATATTGAATCGATACGGAGAATCTCTTCCAGCCAAAATTCTTTTGTCTGAAAGAGATTCTCCGCGGCGGATATCTGCCGTCCCGCTTTTTTCGATATGCGAGGTATCTTTGCCAAACAAGCGGAGATGGCACACCGTGACAAATGAGATCCACTGTGATTAACTCTTCATACTCTTTCCCAAGGAAATTCTTCAACCCCGCTACCTGGCAAGGTGTCCCCGAAAACAACACCTTCCTCCCGGACAAGAGCAACTGTTTGATTTCAGAGAAAACTTGCTCTGTCCGGCTCTGCACATATTTCGATCCGCGCAGCTTCCCCAGATCGGATCGGTCATGAATTCCGATATGTTTCACTTGAAACTCATCATCAAATGCTGCTCCGAATACCATGCCGCCTTGCTCCATCATCCGTTCTGCAAATAGGGAAAAAATGCCTCCCGATGAGCTGTTCAGCCGTAAAAACTCATCTTTTGCCGCAACAGCAAATGCCTGTGGAACCTGATCGACAGCTTTTGGCGAGGATAATACAGGGCATACACGAACACACGCATTGCAATCAATACAGCATGATAAATCAATTTTTGGGTATAAAAAGCCCTCTTCATCCTGTTGCATATGAATACATTTTTGAGGACATACATTTTCACAGGCACCGCATCCACAGCATTTTGCTTTATCCGTTATTTTCAGCATGATTTCCTCTCTTAAATATCTTTCGAAGCGGCTTCTTGATCAACTCTCTTTCAAACTGATTCATCCCAAGGAACCACATAGAAATACAATATATCATTGTATATCCCGCCACTAAACCAAGAAACATCCAAATGCTTGTGATTTTTATGAAGATCATTATCAAAATCCCAAATGCTACGGGAATTATCATTCCGGGTAAAATTTTCGCAATTTGCCACCAGAATTGTCCGATATGCATATCCAATTTCTTTTGATAATAAATGTTCATAATAATACCGTTTGCCACAATCAGTGAAATTGCCGTACCCATCGCTGTTCCAACGATTCCCCAATAATGACAAAACAAAATGCTCAAACCAACATTCACCGCAGCCATGATCAAATACGCAATACTTCGGAATTGATGCTGATTGCGGGCGCGCTGGATCTCGATCCCAAGATTTTGCACCAGTGCAAGCGTTGCAGGACATATCAACAACAATGCAGTATAATATGCAAGCTCATACCCTTCTCCCGCCCAGATAGAAATAAAATACTGACCAAAGAAGATAAAGCCCGTCAGGATCAGTCCCAAAATCAAAAATTGGACTCTTCCAACTTTTTGAAACAGTAAATTGATTTCCTCTTGCCAACCGTCACGCTTTTCTGTGATTATGCGGTTAACACGCGGAGTGAAGACCGAAGACACCGCAGAGGAAAAGTTCAGATACATACTGTTTATCGTGACCGAAACCGTATATACCGCCACCGCCGTAGCACTCACCATTTTGCCAAGGATTAGTTTTCCCGCCTGCCAGTTGACCTGATCGATAATTTGATTGATCGCAATAAACACAGAAAAGACCGCGATGTCCTTTAAAAGACGCCAATCCGGATCGCGCAGGGAAAACCGCATATTGAGCTTTCCAACGCTAAATCCGATGTTTATAAAATCGATCAAAAATGTCACACAAGTTGTGACGATGACCATCCCGATCGAGGCGTATCCCAAAAACAGAGCAGCGATGCAGAGTGCCGGGCTTAAAACCGTCTTCCCCATATTGACGATCTTCTGAAAAATAAACTTTTCCTGACTTGTAATATAGGAAGTAAAGACGCTTGCCACGAAGGATTCGGCAAGGTTAACAGAGAGGAAGATCATCAAGATCTTCGCGATATACAAATCGTGTTCCGTATATGTCTCGTTGAAGAAGATCCCGACATTGAAAGCGATCACCAGTCCCGCAATGAGCGCAACAAGCCCCATGACAGAAAACACCATCAGATACAGCCCATTCAATCGCTTAATAGCATCTTCATCCCCTTTTTGTTTCTGAACAGAATAAAACCGAATATAACTTGCTCCGAATCCAAGTGTAAGAAGATTCAGATATGATATGATCGATGACGCTAAACTATAAATGCCGTATTCGCTGTCGCCGAGAATACGGATCATAATGGGCGTATATAGAAGATTGATGACAATTTGGAGCGCCATCTGCACATATTGCAGGATCGCTCCAGCCTTTACCTGACTCTTCATTCCGCTGAAATAGTAGTTATATTCTTGTTCAAAAAATCAATCGAGTCCGCGCGATATTTTTGTAGTTTCTTTTCCATCCCTTCGTAATCAATCGAAGGCAAAGACGTCATGTAGCCCGTTGTCTCTTTAAAAGTTGTGTCGCAAAAACGCTGCATTAAATCAAATTGGTCCAATAAACTATAAATGCGAGAATTGTGCAATCCGGCGCTCTCCTTGTTAAACACAAAAAAATCTTTATGGTACAAGATTGAAAAAACAGACCCATGAAAACTGTCTGTGAATACTGCTTTGGCGTACTTTATAAGAGCAACAAATTCAAACGGAGTAATTCCGGATAATCTGATATCCCCAAAAAAACGGTCACATGCACGGTATTTACCCACAATATACGGCAAGGTCACAATTTTTAACCCATTGATTTTGGCATATTTATTTGCTAAATTTCTAAGCTTTTTTCTCTCCCCAAGAAAGTAGCAAAATAGATAATCCCCCTCCACCAGACGCCTTCCGCAGCTCGCGTCCCAATCCTGAAGCGATAATAACATCGTTGGATCTAAATTCATAGCAACGGGAACAGAAACCAATGGCTGTATAAGCTCCACTGCACGCTTTTCTCGTACGGAAACTGCATGAAAACTCTTAAGGTAGTCTTTAATACGACTTCTTTCCTCTTCAGAAATATCCGTCATGGAAATACTAGCTGCATATGACATCTTGATCTTATTATGCGGAACAAAATCTAAAAAAAATGCCGGAAATTCGCCATCGGCCTTCATATTCCATACTTGATCGCTCCCCGTAATAAATACAGAATAATCTTCTACACAATCCGGAAGCTCTTTTTGAGTATAAACCATATCGCTATGGGGAATTGATAAAGCAAACCGATCAAAGCTTTCATTTTGAGCTGCAATTTGCTTTGTAGCTTCCTTATGATCCCTACTCAACCGAAAAAATACTTTTTCAATATTTCGCTTTATAGAACGTAATTTATATCGAAAAGGCGCTTTGAAAAAAGTTCTCCACTTGCTTTGCGAAACCATGCTCGCCTTTCTGTCAAATGTAATTTGCTCTGCGAAATACCCAAGCTCCCGAAGTTTAGCGCATAGTGCATAAGCCTGAAGCAACCCTCCCATATTTCTGTTTTGATAATACAACGAAATAATTCCGATTTTAGATTTTGTTGCAGTGCTCTGCATTTTTATACTCCCATTATTTCTCTTAAAGTAATCTCAGCCTTTTCAGGAGAATACTTCTCTAAATAAATCTCTCGCATCGTGGGGGAATACTTCGGCAGATGCGCCCTATACAATGCATCGATCGCTTTTATAAAGTCTTCTGCTGAATCACATTTATACTTTTGCAATTCAGGATATCCACATAGGGCCTCCTCTGTTCCAAGGTATCTTTTTCCATACATAAGTGCTTCACAAGTTTTTGATTTCATCCCCTCTCCTTCAAAAATCGGCCCTATCACAATATCTGCATTATTGTACCAATCATCTAGCTCCTGCACCTTCCCAATCACATTTACATTCTCTCGCGTTAATATGCTGCGCAGTTCTTCCATCCCATTTCCAACAATATTTAATTTAATGTCTTTATTTAAGCAGGGCATTACATTATTAACAAACCATGTAATTCCATGAATATTCGGCCAAAAATAACCTCCAACGAATAAAATATTAAATGCATTCTGATCATAATCGCGTAGAGCGATCTTAATATCCTTTCCATGATAATATACAGGGAAATATGCATCCGCATGATGCCCATAGTATTTTACGAAATTATTATCGTCACGCTCATTCAAAAGGATGCATTTATCACTCGTTTGGACGGCTATCTCCTCATTGATTCTCATGTTTCTTTGTAATATAGGATATAAAATTGAGATTTTATTATGTTTCTTATATTCTTCATTTTGGTACTGCATAATGCCATGGAAAAATGTTATAACTTTCGAATGCAGTATCTTTTTTATACCCTTGCTGACTTTTCCATATATACTATGATCAATAAAAATAAAATCGTATTGGTTACGTTTGCATAAACATAAAATCTTTTTATAAGCGCTCTTTCGTAACAAAAACGGCATCCCCATTATGACATTTAAAAATTTCTCAATTTTATTAACTTGCTTATCTACATATATAATACGATTAGAATAGGGGACATCGCAAGCATTTAGCGCTACAACATCCACGTTATCATCTCCAAAAATGGAACATAGTGTCATATCGTGAGCACGTGAAAGCCTCTTTGCGCCTTGCTCCTTCGCAAGTATGAAATCAGAAACAAATAATACCTTTTTTTTCATTTTTATACAACCCGATCCACACGAATTAGACGAGCCGGGACGCCTACCAAAACCGACCCAGGCTCTAAGGCAGACTTTACAACAATCGCTCCTGCGCCAATCTTACTGGCATCTGCGATCGTTATATCTCCAAATATACCGCTTCCCCATCCAAGCATACAACGATCGCCAAGTTGAGGCGCTTTGTCTTCGCCTTTCACATTACCAATACAACAATTTCCAACAATAATGCAATCATCCCCGATTTTTGCATTTGGATTAATAACTAAAGGCCCTTTATGAAAGATGCGTGCCCCTTTCCCTAACACATCTGTAGGTATGTCAAAGCCCAATTTCCTTCCTAAAGAATTTTTCTTCCTATAATAATAGGTGTATGCGATAATCGCAAACCATTTTTTCGACAGAAATTTTGCTTTAAAATATTCTAGCTTCCGTAAATAAAACAAAAACTTCCATATGAAATAATCATCTGTCTTTAATATTACTGACTTAATATACTCTGTATATGAACAGAAATACTTATTTTTTTCATAGTTTAATAACGCTCTATATTCTCGATTCATATTGATGGACTACTCCTTATACGATAAAAAACGAATATGGTATGGCATTCATGTTTGGAAGAGAAGCTAAAAAAAAGTAACCTATAAAAATGATAACTCCTATCAGCTGAAGGATATCATTAATATATAATTTTTCAGATGAATTTTCCCCTTGCCCGCATAATACAATACTTCCAAGTGAAAAAATCATTGCAAGTCGAATCATTTCCGATAAAATTATTGTTAAAACAATCAAAATAGACGCCAACACTGCCATTCCAACTAACATATTTATATTTTGACAATATAATATGCTTGAATTCTTTGAGTTCATTCGTACTTTCCCGTGCTTATAAAAATGAAATTTACATCTATATTTAAAATATAAACTAATTCCAATAATTACCACCATCAAATATACGACCAAAAGTGCATCAGCAAATTCTCCCCCAGCCGTGCCATAATAATTATAATTTGGAACAATTTTTCCAATAACCGTTCTTACCATCCATGACCACACCTCCGGCAAAAACGGCAGAAAAACAATTAAAACAATATATACCGCAATGATTTTTTTTAAGGACCAATATATTAAATTTATAATGGGAACAATTAAAAATATGAGAGAGGTGGCATGAAATGTTGTCGCTAATAATACAGAAGCTAAAAAACACCACCATTTTTTTTTGAGAGCACAATGTAATGCTATAATTAGAAAGGACATAGCTAACATCCCTCTAACCATTGAAAAAGAATAGGTAAAATAATTTAAAGCCAACACCAATAAAAAAGAGATAAACGGTTGTTTCGAATACCTATAGATAAACCAACCCACCGCTGCATAAAACGGCCATGTCGTCATAAAAATAAAGAACAAATCTGAGGTGGAAAATAACGCGATCAATTTACAATAAATTACATAACCATAGGCTTGATAATGTGTATCCGGCAATTGAATAACTTTCAAAAAGGGAGTTGTAGCTATCACGTGAAAACTAGGCAGATAAATCGTTTCCGTATCCCACATCCCTACGGAAGGGGAACGGAAACAGGCAATGATACTCATAAATAAGCAAACTGAAAAGCAATAAAATTTCTTGCTTACCGTTTTAGTCCGCAGCAGTATTGCGGCAACACAAATATATGCTACCAACCCAATATATACAATCATTCTTTCTGGAACCTTTATTATTTCTTTTTTCCGGAGCGTATGCAATACAACGCATCCATAAAGTTACTCATAATAATTGAAAGTTTATCTGGCAAATTATAAATCAATTTCCTGATACGAAGTTTAAAATTCGCGGGTTGTTTTTTTAAAGGCTCTTTTTCACAATACTTGTTCCACAAATATAAAAAATCTTTTTTATATTTCCCATTTGCATTTTCATACCAAGGACGCACAAAAGGATATCCGGCAAAATGGACAATCACAGGTTTTTCCTTGGCCTCGGTTAATTCAGCCTGCAAATAAAAATCGCGATTTTTTGTAAGACTTATAAGGTTCTTCCTGCTGTAGCGTTGATAGGTCGGCATACAATTATATTTAGGAGGTATCAATACTATCCTGTTTCTACATATAAAATTAATGACTCCTTGATCATTAAACTCAACTTCCCAGTCCCTTTCATCTAAATAGGCGAAACATTTCTGTTCAAACTTATATTTTCGCCATACCTCTAAATTTATCAATAAAACACCGGCATTGACATATTTATCATCTCTATTTAATCCAACACGCTCACGAGCATACGGTCCTGTTGTGTCCAAAACACCAGCGACAACCTGCTCTTCATCAAAATTCGTCTCCCATAAGTCATGCAATCCGCCTACGATAAGAACATCGCAGTCCAAGTAAAGGACCTTTTTTACCGATTTAGGCAGCAGTGAACCAACATATAAGCGATAAAAGGTACTAATATGCCATGTACCTTTTACTTTAAGATTGTTTGAAATATTTGGCTTTCTCAAAAATATGATTTCTCGCTGAAAAAATCGAGCAATGGATAACAGTTTGGTCTTTTTTTCTTCTGAAATGCCATCGTTTACGAGATATACCGTAATTTTCTGGAACTCTCGGTTGTGCTCAAATAATGAAGCAAGTGCGCAAGACAGAATGTCTGCATATCCATTATCACTAACCATTAAAATATTTAAATTTTGATATGACACGTTATAAATTCCTGCTACTCAGAAAAAATTTCATTGATAAGTATCTCTGTATCGAATCGAACAAGTTCTGCAATCAGCGCTTTCCTTCTTTTAACCAATTGTTTATAATAGGATAAATTTGCATCATCCATAAAGTACTCAATACCTCTTTCTATTGACTTTATATTCATGGGATCAATATAAAAAGCAGCAGGACCCGCAACTTCTGGAATAGATGTAGTCCAAGACGCTAATACAGGTTTTTCATTTTCGATTGCTTCTAAAATCGGAATGCCAAACCCTTCTCCTTTCGAGGCGAACAAAAGAAACTTGCATTGCTGAAAAAGTTGTTGCAAATGCTGATATGAGATATATTCAAAAAATTTTATGTTTTCCAATATAAATTTTTTATTATAACGTCTTATAGAACGTATCAAATTATTTTGTGTTTCTGGCTTCGTACTTGTAATATATAATTTAACGGAGTTGTTGGGATGTTTATCTTTGAAATCAAGAAATGCTCTTATTGCTCGCAAACTGTTCTTTTCTGGACGCCCTCCGTTAACAAAGAGTATAAAATCTTCGTTGTCCTTTACGTTAAATGAAACTTGACCAAAACAATTCAAAGTCCCTTGATAATAGTAGCTTATAAAACGTATATTTCGATTCTTTAAAGCCTGCAATGAATAATTTGAAACAGTAAAAATTTTATCAAAATTACTAATCCACTGTTTATATCTCAATTTAAAATATATTTTCTTGCCTATCCAATCAACAACCGAAGGAATTCCGGTCCTTTTAAATCCAGAATAATAATACCTATCTTGTAAATCTAACGGTAAATTATGATTTTTATCGTGAATTCTCCCATAAACTTTAAGATATGGGAACTTCTTTTTTATTTGGTTCACCATAATCATTTCTCGACCGCAAACGACCGGAATAAATAATATAGCGTCATCAAAATAATCTATTTCTAGTAGGGATGCTGTATATATTTTGATAAATAACTCATAATCAACAATCTCAGTCTCATATTCGTCACTCGCACTAAAGTCTTTCGGTAAAATCAAATAGACTTGATGCTGCTTGCAATAGTCAGAATGAATTATATCATGAAGTAACAGCTTTGTTCCATTATCGCCCCCATTATATTTTTGTCCAACTCGTCTGCTCAAAGCAACATGAGAAAAATAATCTATATAAATTTTCATCTTTAAAGCCCCATTTCGCGATACACTTCAAACACTTTTTCCCAACGGAAATAATTGTATGAAAACTGTTGTCCGGCATTCCCGATCCGAGCCGCAAGTTCCGGATCAGATAGCAGACTATCCACCCAAGAAGCAAGCACTTTCATATCGTCAGAGACAACTATCTCTTTCCCGGATTCCGCTAGGATGCCTTCTATCCCGACACTGTTCGTCAGTACAGGAACGCCCATCGCCATTGCTTCCACGATTTTTGTTTTGATTCCTGTTCCATACGCAATCGGAGAAAGAAAAACTTCAGTCCGCTTCACATATGGTCTCAAATCATCTACTCTGCCGCAAAAAACAACCTTGTCGTTAACGCTATATTTGTCTTGGAGTTCCTGCGGACAAGGTCCGATCACGTATAAGCAATAATCGTGTTTTATTTCAGGTAATATATCGTTGATTATAATTTCCAGCGAGTCTACATTTGCCGCCACGTTAAAATTACCGACAAAAGACAACCCGACAGGATCCTTCTGAACATGCAGATCCTGCGAAAAGTAATCGTAATCGATACCGACTGTCAGTGTTTTCGCCTTATCTCCTTGCATCATTTTATTAAGGGCATCTCTTTCCTTGTCGGCCGTCATCAGAATATCATCATAAATTTTATAAAATCGTTTCTCCCAGATGGCGCATCTGCGAGATTCCATTTTCAAAATTTGCTTCTTCAAAAAGCCGGAATTGACAGCTTTTGAAACACCCCCGGAGAGTTTTTTTTCATAGTTCCCGGCAAGGCCCGCCTTCGACTGCTTGTATCCGAGTTGGCGGAGATATCGAACAGAAAGCAAATCGTCCAGGTTTGCAATCATACGCGCGTTTGACCCTTCAAAAGCCTTATAATACATACATGTTCGGATCATCTCGGTGAAGATCACATCCGGTTCATACTCTTGAACGCACGTTCTTATTATTTTAAAATTTTTTTTGCAATAATATAATGAACATTGAAACGGCCACTTGGGAGAAAAAACGGAATGCGTGAAAATATTTAAAATTTTACGACATGATGATGCTTCTTGCAATTTTATAATTTCCGCAATATAGTACGGTTTGTCCTCTTGTTTTACCTCCTGTCCCGGTTCCAAAAAACAAAGGAGCTTAATTTCATAATTATAATTATCATATAACTCTTTAAAGTAATGAGTTAATGACTCTTTTCGTCCGCTGTCAATCGGCCAGAGATATCGGCTTAAAATTGCTAGTAAGCGCTTTCTCACAACACTCTTCTCCAATATTCGATCATATCTTTTATCGTCTGTACCATCGGGATCCTCTGTTTCCAGCCTGTGTCCCTCTGCAATTTCGCTATATCACCAACGATGATTTTTTCATCCGTCGGACGTATCAGAGCTGTATCCACCTTGATTTCAAACCGGAAACCTATCTCATCTTCAATCATCGTCACAATATCTTTCATCTGATAAATATGTTCGGACGAGATGTTATACACATCACCAAAATTACCTTTATCAGACAGCAGCTGCAGAGCAGAAATAAGGTCTCTCTGATCCATGATTGCGCGATACGTATTCAAATTCCCGACACGAAGTTCATGATTCCCGCTGCGTTCCGCCAAGACTGCCCGTTTCGTGAAATCGCTTGTAACATCATTGACTTTGCGCGTGCCTGTCGAATTAAATATTCTTGCCCGAATGCAACGGATATGATCATTCATAAAATATTGAAATGAAAGAAGATCCTGTCCCACTTTACTTACACCATACGGGTGCAGCGGGAGCAGTTCCGCCGTTTCCTTGACATAAACTTCCTTCCCCTCCAATTTGTCAAGTGTAGCGCCATACTCTGCACTCGAACAGGCAACGATGACCACCGGATCATAATCTTTTCGGCGCATCCGCACACTTTTGACTGCCTCGAAAATGTTGACCGTTCCCACAATATTCGTATCCATTGTGATCTGTGGATGCGTCCAGGAAACTGTCGGATAGCTTTGCGCAGCAAGGTGAAATATCTTATCCGGCTGAAACTCCTCCATCAAGCGCAATACGCCTTGGAAGTATCGTACATCACATTCCACCATTCGGATAGCGGAGTCGATTTCTGTAATATCGGTCGTGGGTTTGTAGTAAGTCCCTAAAACCTCATGTCCTTGAGAATGCAAAATTTCAACCATATGGGAACCGACCATCCCGCCGGCTCCTGTGACCCAAATTTTCATATGTTTACCTCACCCAAAAAATTTTTTTTCCAACATAAGACAAAGCGCGTGATAGACAGGAAGGTGCAATTCCTGGATCATATATGTCTCTGTCTCCGGAACTCTGATCGCCGCGTCCGCGATCTTTGCAAGCTCTCCGCCCTTTGCCCCCGTAAGTCCCAGAACTTTCATACCCTTTGCCTTTGCAACGACGGCGGCACACATGACATTCTTGGAATTGCCTGACGTGGAAATGCCGAGAAACACGTCCCCCGCTCTTCCATATCCGTTGACCTGCTGCGCATACATCAGCAGCCCGCCATTTTCCACATCATTGATAAACGCGGTATTCAGCCCCTGATGATCGTTCAAGGCGATCGCAGGAAGCCCGCCCTGCAACTTTTCTGCCAACTCTGCTCCACGAACAGGGTCGATCGCTGCCAATTTTTCTGCAAATACTTCGGAGCTTTTTCGCGGGAGCTTGAACCCCTTCATGAGTTCCCCCACGATGTGCTCCGCATCGGCACAGCTTCCACCGTTTCCCGCGATGAGCAGCTTGTGCCCTTCGGCAAAGCACTTTTCAAGTATCTCGTATGCCTTTATGATGTCCTCACGGCAACTCATAAGCGTGGGGTAACGTTCGATCAGCAGCTTCAGATGTTTTTCGATTTGTTTTTCCATACTTGTATCGCTATCCTAAAATTTTTTGAATACAGTCCTTCAGGTCTTTTCCGCAGACATCGGCGCGGGGATCCTCCCCGATCATTGCCGTTTGGCAACCGCCGTTTTTTCCGCACAGCAGATCGTTTTCTCCGTCTCCGACCATCCAGCTTTGAGAAAGGTCTATATTGAAATCCTGTGCCGCACGCAGCAACATGCCTGCCTTTGGCTTTCGGCAATCGCAATCAAATTTCAACTCCGCGATCTCGCCCTCATACCCTTTATGCGGATGATGCGGGCAATAATAGATCGCATCCACATACGCACCGTCTTGCCCCAACAGTGTCTCCATCTTATTGTGGATCTCGTTGAGCTGCGATACCGTCACCTCTCCCCGTGCAATGACAGGCTGATTGGTCACGACGATGGCGAGATACCCGCTTTGATTGATCCGCTTGATGGCTTCGCTCGCCCCTTCGATAAGACGGAAGTCGTCTATCTCCCGCAAGAATCCGACATATTCATTGATCGTTCCGTCGCGGTCAAGAAAAATCGCCTTTTGTTTATGTTTGAGGTTGCGCGCCTGCACTTTGCCTTCCTCAAAATCTCTGCAAACTGCAGCGTAGCGCTCCGGAGTGCCCATATCTCTTACATATTCCGGACTGTCGTAGACATACATCTGTCCCGTTCCCGCAAGCGGCTTTAAGATCTGGCGGTCGAGATCGACCTTGGGTGTATCCAACACTTGATTTAGCAGCTTCGGGGAAAGTATATGCAGTCCCGCATTCACGCGGTTCCGATAATATCCTTTGCGCTCGTCCTCTTTTGTGAGCCATTTCGTGACACAGCCATTCTGGTCTGCAACGATGAGTCCGCTGTCATACGGATGATCGTTGGGATGCGTAAACAACGTCGCAAGTCCGCCGTGCGTTCTGTGAGCTCTGACAAAGCGGTTGAAGTCAATATCAAACACCGCATCGGCGTTGAGCAGCAAAAAATCTTCCGTAAGTTTTTCTTTCAGACGCAGGAGCGCCCCCGCATTCCCCAACGGCTCTTTCTCGACAAAATACTCTATGTGCACGCCGAATTTGCCGCCATCGCCAAAATAATCGGTAATGATCTGTCCCAAGTGGGAGACGGTAATGATCAGATCGGTAAATCCCTGCCCGCGCAGACATTCGATCTCGTGCTCCAAAACGGGCTTCCCTGCGACGGGGATCATCGGTTTCGGAATATCGCTGGCGACCGATGCGATCCGCGTGCCCTTTCCGCCTGCCATGATGACCGTTTTCATCTTACTTTTCCCGCCTCATTTGCGGATCGTAAAACTCCGCCGAATAGTAGATGACGCGCGTCCCCGCATTCTCAAACTGAAACGGGACATACAACAGATCGTGCATGGCATCCATGACCGCCCGACGTTTTTCCGGTTGGACATAGAAGAGGAGAAAGCCTCCCCCGCCCGCGCCAAGCAGCTTCCCGCCCAGTGCACCTGCCTTGATCGCCTTATCATATAATTCGTCGATGGAACCCGTGGATATTTTGTTTCCCGTCTGACGTTTCAGTTTCCACGTTTCATCCAATAATCTGCCAAAATCGTCAAGATCGCGCTCCTTATTTGTCAGAACCCCCTCCGCTTCATCGACAAGACCAAGCATCTCGCGAAGCTGCGCTGTCTTATCCTTGATGGCAGCGCCGGTCGATTGCTGGATTTCGGAAGAAAACCGCGTGAAACCCGTAAAAAAGAGCATCAGGTTGTCATTGAGCGTTTTTTTCCGTTCGGGGGAAATGATGATGCGGTCTACCTGATAATCATCGCCGTGAAACGTGATCTTATTCAGACCGCCAAAGGACGCGGCGATCTGATCCTGCCACCCGCCCGCCTCGTTGCAAAGCACACGCTCCAGACGGATCGCATCGTCTGCAAGTTGCTTTTTATCGGCATATTTGCCTTTCAAACAATAAAACGCATTGAGAAGACCCACTGCGAATGAGCTGCTCGTCCCCAGCCCCGTCCGTGCCGGAAGATCGGCCTCATAAGTGATGCGAAGCTCATGCATATCCAGCATCTTCATTGCATTGCGGATGAGCGGATGCTCCAGATCGTCGAGATCCGTCACGCGTTCGATCCTCGCATAACTCGCCTCCGTCGTATATTCAAAGAAAGGCGGCAAATGCCGGGCGTTTACATAGCAATACTTATCAAACGTCGTGGAGAGCACCGCTCCCCCGTACTCCTTGAAAAATTGCGGCATATCCGTCCCGCCGCCAAAAAAACTCATCCGAAATGGCGTTTTTGTAATAATCATTGATACATTTCCTCGTTTGTTTTAATAAATTCTCTTTAAGTGAATTAAGCTTGCTCCCTCCCCACCGGTAAACCCGATGGAGGCGAGGCGGGAGAGTTTGTCCTGCGAAAGGGTACCGTCGCGGCACTTGCGGCGCTGGACGGCGAGCCACTGTCCGAGCCGCACGCCCCCCGCCGTGCAGTAAGCCTTCGGGATGTTCAGATTGCCGTGTTCACGGAAATACGCCTCGGCGAGGCGGAACTTCTCCTCCCAGCCGTCCGTCCTTTCAAACAGGACCCCCATGTCGGCGAGCGCCTTTTTTTGTGCGGGGGAGAGCTTCTTCCCGCCGCCCGTGCGTTTAGAAGCGAGCCACGCGCCCAGCCTGAACCCCTCCGGCGCGACGTAGGCATACGGAACGGTGACGCTTCCGTACTGCGCGCGGTACTTCCCGAGCGCCGCAAGCCCCTCCGCAAACCCGCGTTCGAAGCTGCCCCGCCACTCCATGCCGATGGCGGTAAGCCGCGCCGCCTGTTCCTCACGCAGCGCGCCTTTTCTGCGGCGCACGTCGTGCAGCCACGCCCCCAGATTGATGCCGTCCGCCGTGCGGAACCGGACGGGCACGTTGAGGTCGCCGTGCGCCCGGAAGTACGCCTCCGCCGCGGCGAAATTGCGTTCGAAGAGATAGTCGTTTTTGTCCCAGATCATGCCCAGCGCCGTGAGCCGCCGGACGCGCTCCTCGGTGAGCGACCCCGTACATACCCCCGTCGTACGCTGTCTGCGCAAGTTCGCAAGCCATGTCCCGAGCGGGTAGCCGTCCTCGTCAACGAACCTGGCAGGCACGTCGAGATCGCCGTGTGCGCGGACATATTTTTCCGCCGCCGCAAACCCGCGTTCAAAGGCGAGCGCGCGTCTGTCGCTCCACTCCATGCCGATGGCGTCGAGCGCGGCGATGCGCTCCTTGGTGAGCACGCCCGCGGCGCTCCCGCTTCTCACGCTGCGCTGCGTGGAGATCCAGCTCCCGAGGGAATACCCCTCCGCCGTCTTATACCGCTGCGGCACGTCGAGATCTCCGTGTTCCTCGTAATACGCGCGCGCGTGCGCGTACATCAAATCCCACGACGCGGCGAGCGTATCCTCCAGGGCGTTGAAGAGGGCGCGGCACTCGCGCACTTCGTCGATGATGCGGAAGCGCTCGCTGACGATGAGGGAATTCTCCCCCGTCATGCGGTAGTACCCGACCGCCGCGTTCATCTCCTCCTCGATGGCGCCGATGGAATAGAGGTTCTCAAAATTGTTGACGATGTCCAAAATCACGGGCGTTTTGCCCCTGCCGCCCGCCGTGAGGGCGCGGCCGATCTGCTGCTTGTAGATGATGGGCGAGACGGTCGGGCGGAACAGGATGACCCCGTCCACATCCGCGACATGGATGCCCTCGTTGAGCATATCGATGCAATACAGGAGCTTTAACCCCGCGGCATGGTCGCAGGCAAACGCGTCAAGCGTCTTTTCGGCGCGGGCGTCCTCGGAAAAGACGCGGTAGATGCGCCGCTGCCCGTTCACGCCCCCGAACATGGCGTCCGCCTCGTTGAGGAGCTCCTCCATGTCCGCGCGGCCGGCACAGAACACGAGGTACTTGCCGTCGGGGCGCAGATGCCTTTGGAAGATGACGTCCAGCCCGTCCGCCTTTTCCAGGGCGCGCCGCAGCGCCTGCAGATACTTCTCCCCCGCGTCGCGCACTTCCTGCGAACGCGCGGAGCGGACGAGCCGCTTGTATTTTGCGAGCTCCTTTCCGCAGTCGTAGAGCGCCGTCACATAGACGGGCGCGGAGAGGATGCCGCGGGCGATCGCCTCGCCGAGCGTCATGCGGGAGGCGACGTTCCCGCCGAAGAGTTCCTCCGCCATGTCGCGTTGGTTGTCGAGATAGCGGATATTGGTGGCGGTAAGACCCAAAACGGGCACGCCCGCACAGCGCCTTAAAAGCGCCAGAACGTGCCTGCCCCATTCCTGCGCGCCCGCACGATGGAATTCATCCAGAACGATATAGTCGGGCGCAAGCGCCGCCCCCTCCTCCTCGGTGAGGAACGCGAGGCGGGCGTACGTCATAAACGTGATGTTGTGTGCGGAAAAGCCGTCCTTCTCCGCCGCCCGAAGCTGCATCCTGAAGATGTGCTCGCTGGGCGAGAGCCATAAAACGCGCGCGGAAGGATGCTCTTCGCAGAGCCTGAAGGCGATGTACGATTTGCCCGTTCCGGTGGGATGGATGACGGCTGCCCGTTTGCTGCGCGCGAGCATCCGGGCTGCGCGTTCGTACGCAGCCTGATTGTGCGGATATAACGTCAGCACTCCCCCACCTCCTTCCGTAAAATCAAAACGGACCATCTAATATCGTATTAGGCGGTCCGTTTTATGATAGGTAAATGACGGATGTCATATTATTTGATTACAGTTTGACAATT
>CALVTL010000013.1 GCA_944362555.1 uncultured Clostridia bacterium | reverse complement strand
CGGAAGCATAGCTCAGCTGGGAGAGCATCTGCCTTACAAGCAGAGGGTCACAGGTTCGAGCCCTGTTGTTTCCACCAACACAGCGCGGAATCATAGATTATGCGGGAATAGCTCAGTGGTAGAGCGTCACCTTGCCAAGGTGAATGTCGCGGGTTCGAGTCTCGTTTCCCGCTCCAAACACGATTTCCGCGCTGTTTTTTATTTCCCGAAAATTTCGGGAGATCGGCGCCATAGCCAAGAGGTAAGGCAAGGGTCTGCAAAACCCTGACTCCCCGGTTCAAATCCGGGTGGCGCCTCCAAAAGAACGGTTCGCGGGAAGGTTTCTCGCAGACCGTTTTTTTACTTTCTCGCCGAAAAACCCGTGTTTTTCGCCCCGTTTTTCCCTTATGATATACAAAATGTATGCGGAAAACGGCGGCAAACCCCGCGTTCGTCACGCCGCAGAAGGCGTTTCGGATACAAATCAATATGGAGGAATTGTCACTTGCATTATCACGATCTGCCGCAGGACGAAGTTATAAGCGCCCTCGGCACAGATGCAGACAAGGGGCTCACTTCCGCGCAGGTGGAAGAACTGCGCGCAAAGCACGGCCCCAACAAACTGGCGGAAAAGAAGAAAAAGCCGCTCATCATCCGCTTTTTGGAGCAGTTCAAGGATGTGATGATCATCATCCTGCTCATTGCGGCGTGCGTGTCCTTCGGCATCATCTGCTATGAAGTGTTCGGCACGAAGGAGGGCGAGGCGCTCGAATTCGTCGAACCCGCCCTCATCGTCTTTATCGTCATCCTCAACGCCGTCATGGGACTGGTGCAGGAGAGCAAGGCGGAAAAGGCGCTCGAAGCGCTGAAAAATATGTCCGCGCCGCACGCGCGCGTCGTCCGCGACGGCAAGGAGCAGTTCATCCAGGCTGCCGACCTCGTTCCCGGCGACATCATCATTCTGGAAGCGGGCGACTTTGTGCCCGCCGACGCGCGCCTGCTCACCTCCTCCAACTTAAAGTCGGAGGAATCCGCCCTGACGGGCGAGAGCGTCCCCTCCGAAAAGGACGCCCGCGCAGAAGTGGCGGAGAACGCGCCCCTGGGCGACAGGGACAACATGGTCTTTTCGGGCTGCTCGGTGACGTACGGCTCGGGACGCGCCGTGGTGACCGCAACGGGCATGAGCACGGAGATGGGCAAGATCGCAAACCTGCTCGCCGGCGAGAAGGAGACCAAGACGCCGCTGCAGCAAAAGCTCGCCCAGCTCGGAAAGTATCTCGGCATCGTCGCGCTCGTCGCGTGCGCCGTCATCTTCATCATCGGCGCGTGTATGCCCAATGCCGACTGGCTGGAGATCTTTATGACGGCAGTCTCGCTCGCCGTCTCCGCCATTCCCGAAGGGCTGCCCGCCGTCGTCACCATCGTGCTCTCCATCGGCGTCACGCGCATGGTGAAAAAGAACGCCATCATCAAGCGCCTGCCCGCCGTGGAGACGCTGGGCTCGGCGTCCGTCATCTGTTCGGACAAGACGGGCACTCTCACGCAGAACCGCATGACGCTCGTCAAGACCTATCTCGACGGCGGAGCGGTGCAGACGTTCGACGCCGCCGCTGCCTCCCCCGAGGTGCGCAGGCTGCTCGACTGGGGCACGCTGTGCTGCGACGGCACCGTGGAAGTGGAGGACGGCAAGGAAGTGCACCTCGGCGACCCCACCGAGACGGCGATCGTCTACGCCGCCATGAAGGCGGGCAGCCCCAAAGAGGTGCTGGGCGAGGAGTATCCCCGCATCACGGGCATCCCCTTCGACTCCGACCGCAAGCTCATGACGACGGTCAACAAGATCGACGGAAAGCTCGTCGCCATCGTCAAGGGCGCGTTCGACGTGATGGCGGAGAAGTGCGTCGCGGGCGACATCGAATCGGCGCGCGCGGCGAACGACGAGATGAGCGCGGGCGCGCTGCGCGTGCTCGCCGTCGGATATAAGTACATCGAACACGTCTCCGACGAACCCACGCCCGAGGAGCTCGAATGCGGGCTCACCTTCCTGGGGCTCGTCGGCATGATCGACCCGCCCCGCCCCGAGGCGAAAGAGGCAGTCGCCGTCTGCCGCAAGGCGGGCATCAAGCCCGTCATGATCACGGGCGACCATGTCGTCACCGCCTCCGCCATCGCGCGCGAGCTGGGCATCCTTCTGGAGGGCGATAAAGCCATCACGGGCGCGCAGCTCGACGCCATGAGCGACGAGGAGCTGGACAAGGAAGTGGAGCACATCTCCGTCTATGCCCGCGTTTCGCCCGAGAACAAGATCCGCATCGTCAAGGCATGGCAGAAGAAGGGTCAGGTCGTCTCCATGACGGGGGACGGCGTCAACGACGCGCCCGCCTTAAAGGCTGCCGACATCGGCTGCGCGATGGGCATCACGGGCACCGACGTCGCCAAGGGCGCCGCCGACATGACGCTCACCGACGACAACTTCGCCACCATCGTGGACGCCGTCAAGGAAGGCAGGGGTATCTACTCCAACATCAAAAAGGTGGTCGGCTTCCTGCTGGGGACGAACATCTCCGAGGTCATCGTCGTCTTCCTCGCCATGTGCATCTGGCAGATCTCCCCCTTCATCTCCATTCAGCTTCTGTGGATCAACCTCATCGGCGATTCCCTCCCCGCCGTCGCGCTGGGCATGGAGAAGCTGGAACCCGACGTCATGGAACACAAGCCGCGCTCCAAAAAGGAGAGCATCTTCGCCCACGGCTACGGCATTCAGATCGTGCTGCAGGGGTGTATGTTCGCGGCGCTCGCCCTTTCGAGCTACTGCATCGCGCGCTACGCCTTCGGCTGCACGGCAGAACAGTGCAGCGCGGCGACCTTCCTGGTGCTCGCCCTCTCGCAGTCGCTGCACGCCTACAATATGCGCTCCGGGCACTCCCTCTTCAAGATCGGCCCCTTCTCCAACAAGGTGTTGAACTGGGTGACCCTTCTGGCGCTCGCGCTCATCGCCTTCGTGCTCTTCACCCCGGGCGTCATGAACGTGTTCGGCTTCGGCGCCGCGTACCTGCCTTGGGAGGTGTACGTCATCGGCATCGCCCTCTCCTTCGTCCCCATCCTCGTCATGGAGATCGCAAAGGAGCTCGATCTGGTGAGACATCACAAATGAGTTCACGAATTTTCTCGCGCAAAGGCGCGACAAAATTCCGTGAGAAGAGGAAAAACACCGACGGGGCACGCGCAAGCGCTGCTCCGTCTCGTTTTTCCTCTTGGCGCGATTTTCAGGGCTTACAATTTTAGCTCGCGCCAATTCACCTTTTCCCCGTAAGCCGAAGTATCGGCAAATTGAGTCCCGCGGCGGAACGGCGCGACGTTCCTTGCGGCGGGATTTTAGAGGTTCACACGTTTCTTTTCAAACTGATGAAAAGAAACGTCGTGAGGGGGAGGAACACCCATTGCACGCCGCAGAGCGGCTGACAATCGGTTTTCCTCTGCGCGGGCAGTTCGCAACATTTATAACGCCCGCGCATTCTCTTTTCCGCAGAAGCGCAGGTATGCGCAAATGTGGGGCGCTGGCGCAAAATGCGATTTTGCTTGCGCGAGTAATTGATAGCAAGTTCACGAATTTTCTCGCGCAAAGGCGCGACAAAATTCCGTGAGAAGAGGAAAAACACCGACGGGGCACGCGCAAGCGCTGCTCCGTCTCGTTTTTCCTCTTGGCGCGATTTTCAGGGCTTACAATTTTAGCTCGCGCCAATTCACCTTTTCCCCGTAAGCCGAAGTATCGGCAAATTGAGTCCCGCGGCGCAAAAGCGTGGTTTTGCTTGCGCGAGTAATTATAGCAAGTTCACGAATTTTCTCGCGCAAAGGCGTGGTTTTGCTTGCGGCGGAATCGATAGCAAGGACTGTTCTTTGTCATTCCGCCCGACGCAAGGAGAAATGCCTGCTTGCAGGAGCATTTCGACGAAGCGGCGCACGAGCCCCAACGGGGTGAAGTCAGCGAAGCGAGGAATCCCCCCGCCCCCTGTCGCTTGCAAGGAGATCCCTCCACTTCACTACGTTCCGTGTTCGGGATGACGTAAGGGGCAGGAGCATTCCGCCGACGCGGCGCACGAGCCCCAACAGGGCGAAGTCAGCGAGGACGTGTCCCACCCTTCCGTCATTCCGAGGAGCTTTTGCGACGAGGAATCCCATGGCAAGGGACAGAGTGCAAAAAGCGAGGAGATCCCTCACATTCGTTCGGGATGACGTAGGGCGCAAGCGCCCCCTCATCCCCGCAATATGCAAAAGCCCCCGCCGCTTGGATGCGGCGGGGGCTCTTATTCTCCATTTAATACACGCTGACCTGCTTTTTGTCTCTGCCCTTGCGCTCGAATTTGACGACGCCGTCTTTGAGGGCGAAGAGCGTATCGTCCCCGCCGATGCCGACGTTGTTGCCCGGGTGGATCTTGGTGCCGCGCTGGCGGACGATGATGCTGCCCGCAAGCACTGCCTGCCCGTCCTGCCGCTTGACGCCGAGGCGCTTCGCCTGGCTGTCGCGGCCGTTGTGGGAGGAACCCGTTCCTTTCTTATGCGCGAATAAGCTAAATAAGAACATATCCGTTATCTCCTCATTGAAAATTTTACGGGCGATGTGCCCATGCGTCAAAGAACGATCTTCTCGATCTTGACAGCGGTGAACGGCTGACGGTGGCCCTGCTTTTTGCGCTCGTTCTTCTTCGCCTTGTACTTGAAGACGATGATCTTCTTGTACTTGTCCTGCGCCTGAACGGTCGCCGTCACCTTGGCATTCGCAACGTCCTTGCCGAGTTTTACGGCAGAACCGTCTGCGACCATGACGACGTTGAAGGAAACTTCCGTTCCCACTTCCGCGCGGAGCTTCTCCACGCGCACCACGTCGCCCTCGGAAACTTTGTACTGTTTCCCGCCGTTTTCGATGATTGCGTACACAGCTTTTACCTCCTCTTCCCGGTCTCGCAAGGCGTCGTAGGCGGCCCGTATTGCATGACCCTTTTCTGCCCGTCCTTGGCGGCTCGGAGTATAATCTATCATATCCCGCAAAAAATGTCAATCACTTTTGCACGGGTTTTGCGTTTTTCGGGCGTATTTGCGCGCAGTTTTTTGCGCATACTCCTGAAAAAGGAGGAAGGCATGGAAGGCAAAAAATGGGAAGAAATTCTGGCGGAGGTGCACCGCAACTGTCAGCTTGCGCTGCGCTCCATCGCAGACATCCTGCCCGAGACGCAGGAGGAGGCGCTGCGCGAGGAGCTCATGCGGCAGCATGAGGATTACGAGAAGATGAGCGGACGCGCCGCGCTGCTCGCAAAGGACCGCGGCATCGAGCTCAAAAATCCGGGGCCCATCAAAAAGGCGATGATGTGGTCGAGCATCAAGATGAGCACGCTGGCGGACAACTCCCGTGCGCACATCGCCGAGATGATGGTGCGCGGCACGGTGACGGGCATCACGGCGCTCAAAAGCTCTCTGGGGGAGGTGGAGAAGGCGAACGCGGACGAGGAAGTCCTCTCGCTCGCGAAGGAGCTGCTCGCCGCCGAGGAGCGCTTTGAAAAAAAGTGGAAATCGCTCATTGCCTGAAAAAATGCGCCGCGGCGGGGGTCTGTGACCCCCGCCGCGGCGCTATGTGTGCAGTCATTTTGCGTTGCCCGCCCCCGTTCCGCCGCCCCGCTTTTCTTTGTCAGTGCAGAAGAAGCGCCGTATCGGGCAGGGTGAGCACCGCCGCGTTGTCGCCGCGGACGGTGAATTTTGCGTAGTCCCAATCGTCGTGCGGGATGAGGTATACCCGCTTGTCCGCCCAGATGCCGCGCGTCTCCTCCGTGAGATACCGCCCCGAGAGCAGCGCCGCAGCGAGCGCGCGGCTGCATTCGACGACCGCCGACTCATACGCGTCGGCAAAGCGGTCGCACACGTCGCAGCGGATGCGGATGGCGAGATAGACGTCCGAAAACACCGTGCCCAGTCCCGTGCAGTGGCGGCAGGGCTGCAAAAAGAAGTCCGCCGCGTCGTTGTTGGTGCGCTTGCGCGTGAAGAGGGTGACGCACATATCCCCCATGGGTGAGACGCGGCTCTTGGTGCGGTCGAGGGCGAGGGCGCGGGAGAGCTCCTCATCCACGGCGGCGCGGTGCGCCTCGTCCGCCATGTCGATGAAGTCCACCGCCACCAGCCCGCCGATGTTGCGCAGGCGCATCTGCCGCGCGATCTCGCGCGCGGCGGTGAGGTTGGTCTCGAAGACGGTGCTCTCCAGATCGCGCTCGCCGACGAATTTGCCCGTGTTGACGTCAATGACCGTCATCGCCTCCGTCTTGTCGATGACGAGATACCCGCCGTTCTCGAGGGGGACGGTGCGGTCGGCGAGGCGGTCGAGCTGCTCGGAGATGCCAAAGAAGCGCATCATCTCGCGCGTGCCCTGGTAGAGCGTCACCTTGCGCTCGCCGAGGTCGGGGCGCAGGCGGGCGAGCTGCACGACCTTGTCGTACGTCTCCTTATCCCCCACATAGATGCGGGTGACGCCGCCGCCCAGGCTGTCGCGCATGACCTTTAAGGGAAGATCGTATTCGCGGTAGACGACGTCCCCCACCTGCGCCGACGCCGCCGCCTTTTCCACCGAGCGCCAGACGCGCCGCAGATATTCCGATTCGATCTTCAAATGCCGCTTGTCCGCCTCCTCGGCGGCGGTGCGCACGATAAAGCCCGCGCCCTCCTCGCGCAGCTTGTCCGCCTCCTTCAAAAGCCGCTCCCGCGCGGAGATGTCCGTGATCTTGCGGGAGATGCCCAGAAAGTCGGTGCGCGGAAGATAGATGAGCGTCTTGCCCACGAAGGAGAGGTCGCACGTCACCTTGGCGCCCTTGTTCCCGCGCGGGGGCTTGACGATCTGCACGAGCAGCTCGTCCCCCTCCTTGAGCTCGGGCGCGTGCACGGCGTTGCCGGCGCCGTCGTAGGCGGTGAAGCGCGCGGCGCCCTCCCCCAGCGGAAGATAGCAGTTGCGCTCCAGCCCGCAGGTGATGAACGCCGCCTGCATCCCGGGGACGAGGTTGCACACCCGCCCCTTATAGATATTGCCCGTGAGCTCGGCGGAATTGCCGCGCTCGAACGCCGCCTCCGCGATCTTGCCGTCCTCGGCATAGACCGCGACCTGCGCCCCGCACAGGCGGTCGAAAAACCATTCCTTCTTCATTCGGAAACGTACCCTTTTTTCCGCCCTCCGAACGGGGGCGTTTTGTGCATTTTCCCCATTCTACCACAAGACGGGGAATTTATCAAGTATTTTTGAACACGGGCAGCAAGGCGGCGAGGGGCGCGTCCCACTTTTCCGCCTCGACGGCGCACAGCAGCTCCTCCTCCGCGACCTCCCCCGCAAAGCCGTCCTCATCATAGAGCACGAGCACGAGATGGCGCTCCTCTTTGAGAAAGCGGAACGCCTCGCGCACCGTCCTGTCCGCCGCGATGGCGATGCGCCGCTCTTCCAGCCCGCGCGCCAGGTGCCGCCCGCGCGCGAAGGGGATGCGCAGATACCGCCCGCCGCCGAACGCCCCCGCCGCCAGAAGAACACAAAAGAGCAGCGCCGACCACGCGGGCGAGGAAAAGCACGACCACACGAAGCACGCGCCGACGAGCGCGGCGCAGAAGAAGGTGACGGCGCGCGAGATGAGGCGCGCGCGGCGCTCCCCGAGCGGGGAGAGCGCGAGGTGCAGCAGTCTTCCCCCGTCCAGGGGGTAGGCGGGCAGCAGGTTGACGAGAAAGAGGGAAAAGGACACCTGCGCCGCGCCCTCCGTATAGGGATAGGTCTCGGGAAACAGCCACCAAAGCGCCGCGAAGGCGAGCGCCGTCAGGGCGTTGGCGAGCGGACCCGCCAAAAGGACGGCGACCTCCTGCCGCCGCCCGATGCCGCCGATGTCCCCCGAGAGCACGGCGCCGTACGGCATTAAGACGAGCTTATCGAGGCGAAAGCCGTACCTGCGCGCGGCAATGGCGTGCGCGCACTCGTGTTCGAGCGCGGCGAGCGTGGCGGCGCAAAAGAGCAGCAGATCGCCCGTGAAGGCGGAGAGCACCCCCGCCGCCAGAAAGAGCGGATGGATGCGGATGCGGAACCTGTCAGTTCCAGGCAAGCGTTCCCCCCTCCACCGTGACGCCGGAGATGAGGCTGCCCTCCTCGTAGAAGGTGACGCGCACGGGGTGCGTTCCGTCCGTATAGGCGAGCGGCACGTTGGTGAGCACGCTCTCCCCCTCCGCAAAATACACATTGGAGAGCCCGCTGATGACGGTGGAGAAGAGGTCGGAATGGGCGAGCTCCACCGTATACCCGTTCTCCGCGTCCCCGTTGACGGCGGTCACCTCGCCCGCGCAGGGCGCATAGACGGAACACGCCGCCGTGAAGGTGAGCACGCCCGTATCGGACACGGCGAGCTCGACGTCCGCGTACTCGTTGACGACGGGCGAGAGGGTGAAGTCCTCATAGGTGCGCGTATCCGCCGTGTCCGCCTCCCCCGTCCACAGCCCGCGCACAAAGGTGTTGATGGCGCTGTCCGTCATGAAGATGTTGGTGAGGAAGATGGTGGCGCACAGCGCGCACACGGCGGCGAACTCCGCCCAGAGCACGCGGCGCGCCCGCCTTGCGCGGCCGTCCTCCGCCGCCTCTCGCGCGATGGGGCGGCTCTCGGCATAGGCGGGGTCCTCGGGCTCCGCCTCGCCGTTCACGCGGTCGACGACCTGCGCGGCGAGGTCCTCCTTCTTTGTACGGCGCTTCTCCCTGCGGTTGACCGTCACCGTCTCCACCGGGATCTCCAGCATCTCGGCATAACTCAATTCTTCGTTCATGACCCACCTCGTTTGATGTTGTCGGGGCGGAAGGGCGTGCGCTCCTCCGCCGTGCGTACTGTAATGTATGCCGCGTAAGGCGCGTTCAGAACCAAAAAAAGCCGTCGAACGGTGTCGGCGGCGCGCAGGTTTATGCAGTTTTCCGGGCGGGCGTCACTGCGCCGAAAAGCGGCGGTACTCCGCGACGACGATCTCCGCCGCCGCGCGGGCCTCTTCCTCCGTCGTCTCCATGCCGAAGGAGAAGCGGACCCCGCGCAGAGCTTCCTCCTCCCCTCTCCCCATCGCCATGAGGACGTGCGAGGGCGCCCGGCTGTGCGCGGAGCACGCCGCCCCGCCCGAACAGGCGAGCCCGGCGAGGTCGAACGCAGCGAGCAGCGCCGTCCCCCCGTGCGCAAAGGTGAGGTGGGAGATGTTGGGCGCGCGCCGTCCGCCGTCCACGCGCACGTCGCCCCCCAGCGCGCAGAGGATGCGCTGTTCGAATGCGTCGCGCAGCGAGCCCGTGTGCCGCACGAAGCGCGCGCGCTCCGCCTGCGCGAGGCGGAGCGCCGCCGCGAACCCGACGATGCCCGCCACGTTGGACGTGCCCCCGCGCAGCCCGCGCTCCTGCTCCCCGCCCGCGATGAGCGGCTCGGCGGGCACGCCCTTTTTTACGATGAGTGCGCCGACCCCCTTGGGTCCCCCCGCCTTGTGGGCGGAGAGGGAGAGGGCGTCGCAGCACGCCGAAATCTCCTTTAAGTCGCAGCTGCACGCCGCCTGCACGCAGTCGGAGAAGAAGTACGCCCCCGCCGCGTGCGCCGCCCCGGCGAGCGCCTTTACGGGCTGCACGCACCCCGTTTCATTGTTGACCGCCATCACGCCCACCACGGACACGCCCCCCTCGCGCGAGAGGAGCTCGCGGACATGGTCGGGGGATATGACGCCGTCCTCCCCCACGCGGCAGAGCCGCACGTCGGTGCGGAAGCGCCGCGCCGCGAAGAGCACGGCGGCGTGTTCGACGGGCGAGAGAAGGATGCCCCCCTCGCACGCGATGCCGCGCACCGCCCAGTTGTCCGCCTCCGTGCCCCCCGACGTGAAGTACACCTCCGTTGGGGACGCCCCGACGAGGGCGGCGATCTCGTCGCGCGCGGCGCGTACGGCGCGCGCCGCCGCCCGACCGCCCGCGTGCAGGGAGTCGGGATTGTAAAATTTCTGCCGGAAGAAGGGCAGCATTTCCGCAAGCACTTCCTCCCGCACGGGGGAAGTCGCCGCATAGTCGAGATAGATCATTTGACAAGTTCTCCGATGATGTGCCCCGCCATCAGCAGCCCCATGACGGGCGGAACGAAGGGAACGGAGCCCACCATGTCCGCACTTCCCCCCTTGGGCGGCTCGTCCGACCAGACGACGGGCAGGTGCTCGACGCCCCGCTTTTTGAGCTCCCTGCGCATGACGCGCGCGAAGGGGTCGGTGTGCGTTGCGGCGATGTCCCCCACCCGGAAGCGCGACCCGTCCAGGCGGTTCCCCGCCCCCATCGCCGAGAGGACGGGCACGTTCCGCGCGCACGCCTCGCAGATGAGGTGGAGCTTGGCGGTGACGTTGTCGATGCAGTCGGCGACATAGTCAAACGCCGCAAGCGGAACGAGGTGCGCCGTTTCGGGCAGATAAAAGAGTCCGAGCGCCGTCACGCGGCAGGCGGGGGAGATGTCGCGGATGCGCTCCGCCATCACCTGCACCTTCTGCCGCCCCACCGTGGAGCGAAGGGCGACGAGCTGGCGGTTTATGTTGCTCTCCTCCACGCGGTCTTTGTCGATGAGGGTGAGCTCCCCCACGCCCGCCCGCGCGAGCGCCTCGGCGCACCAGCTCCCCACGCCGCCCAGCCCGAACACGGCGACGCGGCTCTTTGCTAATTTTTCCACGCCGTCCGCCCCCAGAAGGAGCGCCGTGCGGCTGAACTGTTCCTGCATACCCCCATTATAATGCGCGGGGCAGCGTTTGTCAATGCAAAAGGGGCTGCCCCTTGTAGCACAGCCCCTATGGTTCGGTCTTTTGTTCACGCAGCCGCATCGCAGCCGTGCGTGAGAACATTTACAAGCGCCGTCACTGCCAATCGCACACGTTGACCCACTTGTCGAGGAATTCCTTCTCCTCCGGCTTGCCCTTGACGGACTGGGACGCCGCGACGATGGGAAGGATGCGCTGGACGTACTGGATGGCGGTGTCCGTCTTGGCGCAGAACAGGTTGAGATACTTCTCCGCGAGTGCGTCCTTTCCCTGCAATTTGAAGATGAGGTAGGTGCGCGCCGCATCCGCCGAGCCGTTGCCCTGCGTGGCGTGCGACCAGTCCACGATGTAGGGCGTGCCGTCCGCCGTGATGATGATGTTGCTCGGCTCGAAGTCGCCGTGGCAGAGCTTGTTGTGGCGGGGCAGCCCGTCCAGCCGCATATGCAGGTCGTAGCGCACCGTGGCGGGATAGGCGCTCGAAGAGATCTTCATGTGCATCTTGTCGCGCAGGTGTCCCAGAAGGGGAACGCGCTCCTTGCTCATGCGGATCTGCAGGTCGACGAAGAAGTTGAGGTATTCCTCCTCCTTCTCGGGGTGCTTCTGCATGAGGGATTCGAGCGTTTCGCCCTCGATGAGCTCGCGGACGATCGCCCACCTGCCGTCCACCACCGTGACCGCAAGGATCTTGGGGATGTTGAGGCTGGTCTCCTCGACGCGCGCCTGGTTGAGCGCCTCGTTTAAGATGTTCGCCTTGGAATAGCTCTCGTCAAACGACTTGATGAGCTTTCCCCCGTCGCGGTAGAATTTCTTCCCCGCAGTTTCGTAAATGAGTTCCATAAAGTTTATCCTCCTTATCCGCGGGGAATTATCCCGCAATGCTTTTCCGTGCCATATTATACCGCATTTTTTGCGCGTTGTAAATACCTTTCACGAAAATTTCTTGCGGCAATTTTTTCGCCCGCGGGAGAAAAAATCCGCCCGCGGCGCTCATACGACGCCGCGGGCGGGACTCCGTTAATCTTCGCTCTCCCCCGCTCCGTCCAGAACGTCCGCAAGGACGGCGAGGCGGTCTTCGAGGGTCTGGAGCTCGGCGCCCTCCTCGGTGGAGGAGAGCTTTTCGTTCTCGCGGCACAGCCTCGCCGCGACGTACAGTTTGCGCGTGAAGAAGAGAGTGACGAGGAAGGCGATGAAGGTGCACGCGCCGAAGGCGATGGTGAGCACGGTGGGCGCGATGCTCTGCGTGCGCAGCAGAAAACTTGCGCTCACCGCAATGCCGACGGCAAAGACAACGAGCGTCGCGAGCGCGATGAGAAAGCGCACCGCATAGTACTTTTTGTTGGCGGCGAAGGGCGCGCGGCGCGCCTCCATATCCGCGTGCACCCGCTCGCGCAGGGGCTGCGCCCGCTCCTCCGCCTCCGCACGCTCCGAACGCAGCGCCTCGCCGAACACCGAGAGCACGCTTTGGCGCGCCCTCTCCCCGGCGTAGGCAAATTCCGCCGCCTTATCCCGTTCGAGAAGGCGGGCGACGTCGGTATAATTTTGGGTGACGGCGGCAAAGTAGCGCTCCTCCGTCTCCTCCGAATCCTCATACAGGCGCGCTTCGGCGAAGTCCTTTTCCGCCCCGCGGAAGTTCCCCGCCGCAAACTTTTCCTCGGCGGAGGCGAGGTACTTGACCGCCTCGGCGTGCGCCTCCTCGCGCAGGCGTTCGCGCCGCTCCAGCTCCTCCCGGAGCTGCGTGGGCGTGAGCCCGACGAGGTCCTCGTCGTACTCGCCCTCAAACTCGATGGCGTAGTCGGGCGACGCCTCGTCCGCCTCGTCCTGCGCGTCGTCGTTGATGTCCACGACGTCCTCTTCTCCCCCGGTGCGCTTTTTCTTCACGCCCCGCAGTTCGTCCTTGTCGATGATGCGTTCTTCCATTCCGGCTCCTTTTCCCGCCTGCGGGCGGGAAGTTCGTCATTTTTGAATACGTTATTCGATTTGCGCGACCGTGCGCACGCACATTGCCGCCGCCTTTCCCGCATACGCCGCCTGCGCCGCGCGGCAGGCCGCCTCGCTGAAAAACGCAGCGTAGACGGCGCTGCCCGAGCCCGTCATGCCCGCCCCGTCCGCGCCCAGACGGCGCGCCGCGGCGAGAGCATTTCCCGTGCCCGCGCAGAGCGAACACGCCGCCCTTGTGAGCGCGTTCCCGAACAGGCGCGCCCCTTCGGCGTTCCCCTGCCGCAAGAGGGCGATCGCCCGCTCCGTGACGGGGGGATACGCCTCCCCCATGCGATCGAACGCCGCAAAGCACGCGGGCGTAGACACGCCGCCCTCGGGAAGGAGCAGCAAGAGCCACAAGGGGGGCATTCCCGCAAGCGGGGAGATCTGCTCCCCCCTGCCCGTCATGCGCGCCCAGCCGCCCGTTAAAAGGTACCCCGTGTCGCTGCCGAGGCTGTCGGCGAGCGATTTGAGGCATACCATGTCCGGGATGCCGTAGAGTTTTGCCAGAGCGCGGAGCACGCCCGCCGCATCCGCCGAGGAGCTCCCGAGCCCCGCGCCGACGGGAATGGCGCGCTCGATCACAATGTCCGCGCCGCCCCCGAACGCCGCACAGAACGCCCTTGCGGCACGTTCCGCATTGCTGCCCGCGGCGATGGACGCAGCCCCTTCGCCCGTCATGCGCACGCGCACCCCGTCCGCGCGGCGCGCCGTCACCCTGTCAAAGAGCCCGACGGTGCACACGAGGGAGTCGAGCAGGTGGTATCCCCCCGCCCTTCCCACGACGTCCAGCGTGAAGTTGACTTTCGCGTATGCGTTGACGCTCACCGTATCCATCTTTGCCATTGTAGCACATTTTCAGTCATAATGCAACCCCTTCGCCCCACATTTGCCAGAGCGCGCCGCCCCGTAAGCGGGGCGGCGCGCGGCGGTGCGGGGACAAGGCGGGCGGCGTTCACACCGTCTTTTTGCGGTAGATGACGACGCGCTGCCCTTCGCGGATGGGGAATTCGAGGTCGGGATTGCTCGCCGTCACCTCCTCGGGCGATTTTTTGAGGCGCTTGGAGAGCTCCCACAACCCGTCTCCCGCGCGGGGGACGTATACGCTGATCGCGCAGTCCTTTTCGGGCAGCGCCGCGCCCTCCTCGGCGGCGGAGACGAGCCGCGCGGAGGAATGCAGCCGTTCGGTGAAGGTGAATTTTAACGTCGCTTCGGCGTCGATCGTCCCCTCCTCCTTCTGCCGCGCGCTCATGCCGCAGGCGATGACGTCCACGTCGGCGTCCTCCGCCTGCACGGGAACGGAGAAGGGCAGGCTCATTTCGATGCCCCGTCTGCTCCCGTCGGGCGCGCGCACCAGGAGCGTCGCCAGCGCCACCCCCTCCGCCCGCGTGCCGTTTTGCCCGTGCACGAGGTTCGCCTCCGCCCGCTGCAGCGTGACCGCCTGCAACGTGTCCGAAAAATCCAGCCCCGCCGAGAGCGCCGCCCTGCCCGAGACGCGCTCGGTGAGCTGCGTCGTCTCGCCCGTGCCCTCGCTCGCGCCCTCGAAGAAGGAGAGTTTTACATCGTTGGTGCGCGAGAAGGCGTCCGTCACGCCGTCCACGGCGGTCTCCTCGCACAAGATGACCTGCGCCCGCAGCGAGAGCGCCGCGCGGACGCGGCACTTGCCCGCCTCCTCGTCGGCGTCGGCGGCGAGGCTGACGGAGGGAACGGTGATATGCGCCTGCGCGCGGCAGCCTGCCTGCGCCGCGTCGGAGGGGATGTCGAGGGAGAAGGGAATGAGCCGCTCGAAGGAGACGGGCTCCTCCCCGCGCAGCGCGAGGATGCCCAGGAACACCTCCCCCTCCGCGTGCACTTCGCCCGCGCGGCAGGAGACGGCGGTGACGTGCACCGTCTCGGCGTGCTGCAAAATGTCGCCGATGCGCTCCACCTCGAAGTCGTCCTCCGTCTCCGCGGCGCCCTCCGCGAGGTGTGCGGTGTAAAAACGGACGGCGTCGCGGCGGACGATGAGATCGCCCCCCGAGAGATAGTCAAACGTCTTTTCGCCGAAGAAGGCGAGGTCGGCGCCCAGAAGCGCCGTCAGAAAGATGCTCGCCCCCTCCCTGCGCACCGAGAGATTTTCGACGGCGAGCCGCGCGCACACCGTCTGCGCGGGGGCGATGCGCGCGTCCCTGGCGACGGCGGTGAACTCCACCCCCTTTTCGGCGCGGCAGACATGGCGGTCGGCGTCCTCATAGACGATGGAAAAGAGCGCGCGCCCGAAGTAGCGCACCTCGCCGTTGCCCGCCTCCGCACCCGAAAGATGGGCGCAGGCGTGTGCGGAGAGCACCGTCTCCGCCTCGGGGAAACGGCACTCCGCCGCCGTCTGCGCCGCAATGCCGAACAGCTTCCCATACCCGCGGAAAGTCTCCGTCTGCGTCTTGAACATACACTCCTCCTGAACTCATGAAGTTTTCCCTTCATTGTATGCAAGGAGGATGCGGGGTATGCGGGCGCACCGCCGTCGAAATCGCGCGAAGAAGGGCGGGCTTTGGTATATTTTTCGGGAAAACGGGCAATCATCGGAGCATGATCAGACAAAACAACGACATTGCGAACGTACGGCGGCGCATCCGAGAGATGCAGTCGCAGCCCGTGGACGTCACCGTGCGGCTGGGCAGGAACAAGGTGCACCGCTTCGGGGGGACGCTGACGGGCGTCTATCCCGCCCTGTTCACCGTGCGCCCCGACAACGAGAACTTTTTGGGCAAGACCGCCTATTCCTACGCGGAAGTGCTGTGCGGGAGCATCGAAGTGTGCCCCGCCGCCAAAGGCGCAGCCCCCTCGCCGCCCCGCAAGGCATGACCCCTCGCCCGCACCTCGCCGCGCCGCGCGCAAAAAAAGCGCGCGGCATAAAAAAGCAGCCGCCCATGTCCGCATTCGGACATGGGCGGCGTTTTTTAATTTTTCTCCCGTCCCCTTGGACATGGGTGGGGCGGACGGCGAAGAACGCACGCCTTTTGCGGACATGGGGCGCACGGAATGCGCCGCCCCTTCCCGAAAGGCGTTATTCCTCCCCGCCGTCGGACATTTCGGGTGCGTCGTCGACGGACGTTTCGGCCGCATCGGCGCCGTCGTCCGCGCCCTCTGCGAGCTCCTCGGGCGTGAGGTCAGCCGCCGTCTCCTCGGGCGCTTCCACCTCCGCCTCGTCGTCCTTTTCGGTGACGGCGACGGTGGCGACCACGCCGTCGCGCACGTTCATGAGCCGCACGCCGCGCGTGTTCCTGCCGATGTGCGAGATGGTGTCCGCGTGCATCCGGATGACCACGCCCGACGAGGTGACGAGCATGACGTCGTCCGCGTCGGTCACGAGCTTCATGTTGACGAGCGCGCCCGTCTTTTCGTTGAACACGCCCGCCTTGATGCCCTTTCCGCCGCGCGACTGGATGCGGTAGTCGGCGGGGTCGGTGCGTTTGCCGTAGCCGTTCTCGGACACGGTGAGGATGTCGCTGCCCGCCTTCAGCACGAGCATATCCACGACGGCGTCCTCCGCCGTGAGGTTGATGGCGCGCACGCCCATCGTATCCCGCCCCATCGGGCGCACGTCCGTCTCGGGGAAGCGGATGCACTTGCCCGAATGGGACGCCACGACGATCTCGTCCTCGCCCGAGGCGAACTGCACGGAGATGAGCTCGTCCCCCTCCGTGATGCGGATGGCGATCTTGCCGCTGCGCAGAATGTGGTCGAACTCGCTCGTCGCCGTCTTTTTGATGAGCCCCTTCTTGGTCGCCATCACAAGATACCCCGTTCCGTTTTCGAGAACGGGCAGGATGGCGGCGATCTTCTCCCCTGCCGCGAGCTGCACGATGTTGACGATCGCCCGCCCGCGCGCCGTGCGCGCCGCCTCGGGGATGTGATAGCCCTTGATGGAGTACACCTTGCCGAAGTTGGAGAAGAGCAGGATGTTGTTGTGCGTCGAGCAGACGAACATCTGCTCCACGAAGTCGTCGTCCTTGGGGCGGTGCGCCGTGATGCCCACGCCGCCGCGGTTCTGCGCGCGGTATTCGGTGACGGGGATGCGCTTGATATAGCCGCCGTGCGTCATGGAGATGACGACGTCCTCCTCGTCGATGAGGTCCTCGTCCTCGATCTCGCCGAAATCGACGGAGATCTCCGTCTTGCGCGGGGAGGGATACTTATCCTTGATGGCGAGCAGGTCCGCCTTGATGATGTCGAGCACGCGCTGCTCGTGCGCCAGGATGTCTTTGAGGTCGGCGATGGTGAGATGGAGCTGTTCGAGCTCCTCTTTGAGCTTTTCCACCTCAAGGGAAGTGAGGCGCTGAAGGCGCATTTCGAGGATGGCGTTCGCCTGTTTTTCGGACAATTCAAACGCCGCCGTGAGCTTTTGCGCCGCGTCGTTCTTGTCCGCCGATTCCTTGATGATGCGGATGACCTCGTCGATATTGGCGAGCGCCAGAACGAGCCCTTCCAGGATATGGGCGCGCTCCTCCGCCTTGGCGAGCTCGAAGCGGGTGCGGCGGGTGATGACCTCCTTCTGATGGGCGAGGTAGTTGACGAGGATCTCCTTTAAATCAAGGAGCTTGGGCTCGGTGCCGTTCTCGACGAGCGCCAGAAGGATGATGCCGTCCGACACCTGCAGGTTGGTGTGTTTGTAGAGGGAGTTGAGCACGACCTGCGCGTTGGCGTCCTTCTTGCATTCGATGACGATGCGCATCCCGTCCCGCCCCGATTCGTCGCGGATGTCGGAGATGCCCTCGATGCGCTTGTCGCGGATCATATCGGCGATGGTCTTGACGAGCATCGCCTTGTTCACCTGATAGGGGATCTCCGTGACGACGATGCGGTTGCGCGTGTTGGCGCCCGAGCCGAACTCCTCGATCTCGCACTTGGAGCGGATGATGATGTTGCCCTGTCCCGTGCGGTACGCCTTGCGGATGCCGCTCCTGCCCATGATGATGCCCCCCGTGGGGAAATCGGGCGCGGGGATGTAGTCCATGAGTTCATCCACCGTGATGTCGGGATTTTCGATGAGGGCGATGGTGCCGTCGATGGTCTCGGCAAGGTTGTGGGGCGGGATGTTGGTCGCCATGCCTACGGCGATGCCGTCCGACCCGTTGACGAGCAAGTTGGGAAAGCGCGCCGTAAGGACGGCGGGCTCCATCTCGTTGCCGTCGAAGTTGGGGAAGAAGTCCACCGTCTCCTTGTCGAGGTCGCGCAGCATCTCGGCGGCGAGCTTGCTCAAACGCGCCTCCGTATAACGCATGGCGGCGGGCGGGTCGCCGTCCACCGAGCCGAAGTTGCCGTGCCCGTCCACGAGCGGGAAGTTGATGGAGAAATCCTGCGCGAGGCGCACGAGGGCGTCGTACACCGACGAATCGCCGTGCGGGTGGAATTTACCGAGGACGTCACCGACGATACGGGCGCACTTGCGGTAGTCCTTGTCGTTATACAGCCCCATCTCGTGCATGGAGTAGAGAATGCGGCGGTGAACGGGCTTTAAGCCGTCCCTGACGTCGGGAATGGCGCGCGACTTGTTGACCGCCATCGCATAGGCGATGAAGGAGCGCTTCAGCTCGTCGTCCACCTCCACGTCGAGGATCCTCGTCATTTCGAGCGTCTTTTTGAATTCTTCTGTGAGCTCGGGGCTCGTCTCTTTTTTAGCCAATCTCGTTTCCTCTCGGAATTATTTTCTTGTATTCATTGCGCCGCGCGTCGCGGCAAGGCTGCGGTATTTTATACTTCGGCGAGATGTGTCTTGCGGGCATTCGGCACAGCCGAACGCCGCGCCTTTTACACGTCATCCCGAAGCGAACCAAAGGTTTTACACGTCATCCCGAAGCAAACCAAAGGTTTTACACGTCATCCCGAACCAAGCCAAAGGTTTTACACGTCATCCCGAACCAAGCCGAAGGCGCGTGTGAGGGATCTCCCCGTTTGTTACAACCTGTCCCTTGCGAGGGGATTCCTCGCTTCGCTGACTTCGCCCTATGGGGCTCGTGCGCCGCTTCGTCGAAATGCTCCTGCAAGCAGGCATTTCTCCTCGCGCCGGGCGGAATGACGGGGGGGGGTGACAAGCCCTCCCTACTTCGCCCCTTTGGGGCTCGTGCGCCGCTTCGTCGAAATGCTCCTGCAAGCAGGCATTTCTCCTCGCGCCGGGCGGAATGACGGAGAGTAGCCCTCGCTACCAATTATGCCGCAAGGAAAGTCGCGCTTTTTCGCTGCATGGTCGGATTTGACAACCCTCCCGCCTCGCTCCGCTCGGCACCCTCCCTTACACAGGGAGGGCAAGAGTAAGAGGGCTATAAATACTTGCGCAAGGAGGGTTCCCCTCCGCCCGCGCCCCACATTTGCGCATACCTGCGCTTCTGCGGAAAAGGGAGCCGATGGGAGCTATAACTGTTGCGAAATCCCATCGGCGGGAAAAACCGAACGCAGAGCCAAAGGCGAACGTTGGGTTTTTCCTCCCCTCACGACATTTTTCCGCGTCAGTTCGCGGAAAAATGTGTGAACCCTTATATGTCCAGATCCTTCACCAGCGTCGCGTTTTCTGCGATGAACTGGCGGCGCAGGGCGGGGCTTTCGCCCATCAGGATGGAGAACATCTTGTCCGCCTCGACGGCGTCTTTGATGCTCACTTTGACGAGCGTGCGCGTGGCGGGGTTCATGGTGGTGTCCCAGAGCTGTTCGGTGCTCATTTCGCCCAGACCCTTATAGCGCTGATAGGTGACTTTGTTGTTGTTCGCCGCGTCGTAGGCAGCCTTTTCCTCCTCCGAATAGAGATAGACGTCCTCTTTCCCCTTGACGCTCGCCTTATAGAGGGGCGGCATGGCGGAATAGACGTGCCCGTGCTCGATGAGCGGGCGCATATAGCGGAAGAGGAAGGTGAGCAGCAGGATGCGGATGTGCGCGCCGTCCACGTCGGCATCCGTCATGGAGATGATGCGGTCGTAGCGGAGCTTGCTCTCGTCGAAGTCGTCGAGGATGCCGCAGCCGAAGGCGGTGATCATTGCCTTGATCTCGGCGTTCTCGAGCACGCGGTTGAGGCGCACCTTTTCCACGTTCAGGATCTTGCCGCGCAGCGGAAGGATCGCCTGGAAGCGCCTGTCCCGCCCCGACTTCGCCGTGCCGCCTGCCGAATCGCCCTCGACGATGTAGATCTCGCACAGCTCGGGACGGCGGTCGGAACAGTCGGCGAGCTTTCCGGGCAGCGCGCAGGACTCCAAAAGCCCCTTTCTGCGGGTGAGCTCGCGGGCGGAACGTGCCGCGTCGCGCGCCTTCTGCGCCGTGATGCAGCGCAGCACCAGCTCGCGCGCCTCGGCGGGGTGCTCCTCGATATAGGTGCCGAAGCGCTCCGCGACGCACTTGGAGACGAAGGTGCGGATGAAGGAATTGTTGAGCTTATCCTTGGTCTGCGACTCGAACTGCGCGTTCTCCAGCTTGACGGAGACGACGGCGGTGATACCCTCGCGCACGTCCTCGCCCGTCAGGCGATCGTTCTCCTTCAGGATGGCGAGCTTTTTGCCCGCGTCGTTGATGACCTTGGTGAGGGCGAGCTTGAGCCCTTCGACGTGCGTGCCGCCGTCGATGGTGTTGACGTTGTTCGCATACGAATAGATGACTTCGTTATAGCCATCGTTGTATTGCAGCGCGATCTCGCAGACGGTGGTGCCGTCCTGCTCCTCGAAATAAAGGGGCTCGGGAAAGAGCGTCTCGTTCCCGCTGTTGATCTCCTCCACGAGCTCGCGGATGCCGCCCTCGTAGCAGAATTTGTCCGAGCGCTCCTTTTCGCCGCGCTTGTCGGTGAGGGTGATGGTGAGCCCCTTGTTGAGGAAGGCGAGCTCCTTCAAGCGCACGCGCAGCGTGTCGTATTTGAAGACGATGGTCTCGAAGATCTCGGCGTCGGGGAAGAAGGTCACCTTGGTGCCCGTCTTTTGCGTATCGCCCACGATGGTGAGGGGGCGCTGGGGCACGCCGCGGTTGTACACCTGCTTATAGACGTGTCCGTTCTGCGAAACCTCCACTTCCAGCCACTCGGAGAGGGCGTTGACCGCCTTCACGCCCACGCCGTGCAGCCCCGAGGACACCTTGTAGCCCGAATCGCCCCCGAACTTTCCGCCCGCGTTGACCTTGGTAAAGACGACCTCCACCGTGGAGATGCCCTCTTTGGGGTGGATCTCGGTGGGGATGCCGCGGCCGTTGTCCTCCACCGTGCAGGAGCCGTCGGGATTGACGGTGACTTCGACGTGCGTGCAGTAGCCCGCCAACGCCTCGTCGATGGAGTTATCGACGACCTCGCTGACGAGGTGGTGCAGCCCCTTCTCGTCCGTCGAACTGATATACATTCCGGGGCGCTTGCGGATGTGCTCCAGCCCGTCGAGGACCTGGATCTGTTCCGCGCCGTATGCGCCCTCCACTTTTTCAGACATACTTTCCTCCGTGCGGGCAGCGCCCGCCCTCGCGCGTATGCGTGCGCGCGAAAACAATTATATGCACATATTATAACACAGCGGCGCGCAAAAGTAAATTGATTTGAACGCGCAAACGCCAAAGTTTTTGCCGCAGACGGCAAAAAAGGCGCGAAACAAGCCCTTCACGCCCTTTTGCGGGCGGGGATATGCGGGGTATCCCGAACGCGCCCCTTGCCCGCCTGCGCCCGTTTTCGCGCCCCTTTTTGCGCGGTGCCGCTCCCGTAGCCGAGGCGGCAGCACGAGCCCCAAAGGGGCGAAGTTGGAGCGAGCCCTTATTCTTCCGTCATTTAGCCCGACGCGATGGATCCCCTCGCTCTCTACGCCATTCCGAGGAGGGTGGAGCCCGACGAGGGATCCCCTCGCTTTTTGTCACTTGCGAGGAGATCCCTCACGCTCGCCTTCGGCTCGGTTCGGGATGACATGAAAACATTCGGGATGACGCGGAAAAACGGGCAGGATGACGCGGAAAGAAAAAACCTCACACAAGAGCGCGCGCCGTTTGGCGCGCGCTCCTGTATGAGGGATGACAAAAAGCAAAAGGATTCCTCCTGATGGTGAGCCGCGCGTCAATGTTCGCGCAAGCCCTTGGGGTAGTGGTTTTTGAGCACGCCGCCCGCCGCCTTGAAGAGTCCGACGGGATGCCCCCGCCACAGGGCGACGCCCCAGCCGCGCAGATCGCCGCAGGGCAGCGTTTCGCCGCGCAGCCAGCGGGCGCATTCCTCGTCCGAGAACGCAAAATGACGCAACACGTCCCCCGCCCGCACCGCCATGGCGAGGGCGTGGGAGGGCGTAAAGCGCCCGCCCTCGAACGTGCCCAGCTCCAGCCCCGCGCGCAGCACGCTGCCGCTCGGCGCGGGCAAGCCCTCGGGCAGAAGGTACAGCCGCTCCCCCGCCGAACAGAGGATGCCCGCAGGAGGCGCAGTGAAGAAGTCCGCCGCGAACGCTCCGAACGCGCGCTTTGCCTCCGCGCCGCACGCCGCGGGGAAGGGGCGCGCCTCCCGCCGCTCCCCCTCTTTTTTTTGGAGCACGGCGGCGAAATGCCCCTCTCCGCGCACCTCGTGCGGGAGGAGAAGATGCTGCTCCGTGCACACAAATTCGGGATGACGTGTGAGGAAATCGGCGACCTGCCCCTCGTTCTCCCCCGCCTCGAAGGTGCAGGTGGAGTAGACGAGCGCGCCGCCCCCCGCAAGGAGCTGCGCGGCGCTCTCGAGGATGTCCCGCTGGCGCAGGATGCAGCGCTCCACGTTCTGTACGCTCCACTCGCGCACGGCGCCCTCGTCCTTGCGGAACATCCCCTCGCCCGAGCAGGGCGCGTCCACGAGGACCTTATCGAAATAACAAGGCAGCGCGCGGGCGAGCGCGGCGGGGTCGGTGCTGACGACGGCGCAGTTTCCGATCCCCAGCCGCTCGACGTTCTGCGAGAGGATGCGGGCGCGGGAAAAGACGTATTCGTTGGCGACGAGCACCCCCTCCCCCCGCATGGCGGCGGCGAGCTGCGTCGTCTTGCCGCCGGGCGCGGCGCACAGATCGAGCACCCGTTCCCCCGGTTTTGCGTCAAGTAAGGGCGCGGCGCACATGGCGGAGGGCTCCTGCGCGTAAAAGAGCCCCGCGTGGTGGGCGGGCGTGTGCCCCAGCCCCTCCGCCTGCGTGTAAAAGCCGCCCTCCGCCCACGGAACGCGCTCCCCGGCAAAGGGCGCGAGCGCGAACTCCTCCGCCGTGACCTTTAAAAGGTTGGCGCGCACGCCCTTTACGGGCGGCTGCTCGTAACAACGCAAAAAGGCGGGGTACGCCGTGCCCAGCCTTTTTTGCATTCTTGTTAAAAATTCCTGCGGAAGATTCATGACGGGATGAGAGCGCTCTCCAGATTTTCGAGCGGGACATAGACCGCGCCCGCGGTGATGGCGTTCTGATAGCGGACGCCCCCCTGCCCGCGCGCGATGTACACGTTGCACTCCGCGGGGTGGGAGGTATACTTCCCGCCCGAGGCGAAGATGGCGGCGACGAGGTCCACCGAGAGCGGGACCTCCTCCTCCACTTCCTTGGAGAAGCAGAACACCTTGCCCTCCAGCGTGCCCCCCTTGCGGCGGCGGTGCATATATTTGTTCACATAGCGGTAAAACTCGTCGTGCGCCCTGGCGCGGCGTTCGCGCTCCTCGTCGCGCGCGGCAAGATAGCCCTTGAGCCCCTGCGAGGCGAGCGGGCGGATCTTGTAGTCCGCGATCTGCCCCGCACGGATCTGATAGCGCTCCACGAAGGCGGAAACCGTACCCGCGCCCGCTTTTTTGACGAGCGCCTCGCACACGCGCATGGTGGCGTAGGCGTCGTCCACGGCGCGGTGCGGCGTAAATTCCACGCCCAGCTCCTCCGCCATCGCCCCCAGCCCGAGCTGGCGGGAGAAGTCCTTTTTGACGTTCATATAGAAGAACTGTGTGTCGTAATAGCGGAACCTGAGCGAAGGGAGCTTATAGCGCCTGGTCTCGAGGTTGAGGTAGTTGACGTCGTTGAGCGTCGCGTGGCCGAGCACGATGTGCTCCTTGTTCTCGAGCAGCGCGCGGATGCGCGGATAGGCGGCAGGAAAGACGGGGTATTTTTTGAAGTCCTCGTAGTCGTAGGGCAGCACCAGCCCCTCCTTCCCCTTGCGGTCGGTGAGGTGGAACTTGCCCTTGGGATTGAGAAGGATGTCCTCCCGTTCGAGCACCTGAAAATTTTCATCGGTGAGCACATACCCGAAGGCGCAGATCTTGGCGACGCTCTTGTAGACGCAAGCGCATTCGATGTCGAAAAAGACGTACTTCATGCGCGGGGCGTGAGCTTTTCCGTGCCGCCCATGTACGGGCGCAGCACCTCGGGGATGTCCACGCTGCCGTCCGCGTGGAGATGGTTTTCGAGGAAGGCGATGAGCATTCTGGGGGGCGCCACCACCGTGTTGTTGAGGGTATGCGCGAAGGCGGAACCCTTCTCCGTCTTGTAGCGGATGCCCAGCCGCCGCGCCTGCGCGTCGGTGAGGTTGGAGCAGGAGCCCACTTCAAAATACTTCTTCTGGCGGGGCGACCACGCCTCCACGTCCACGCTGCGGTATTTGAGGTCGGCAAGGTCGCCCGAACAGCACTCGAGCGTGCGCACGGGGATGCCCATCGAAACGAAGAGCTCCACCGTGTAGTGCCACATCCTGTCGTACCACATCTCGCTCTCCTCGGGCTTGCAGACGACGATCATCTCCTGCTTTTCAAACTGATGGATGCGGTAGATGCCGCGCTCCTCCAGCCCGTGCGCCCCCTTCTCCTTGCGGAAGCAGGGCGAATAGCTCGTGAGCGTCAAAGGGAGCTGTTCGGCGGGGAGCGTCGTGTTCATGAAGCGCCCGATCATGGAGTGTTCGCTCGTGCCGATGAGGTACAGATCCTCCCCCTCGATCTTATACATCATGCCGTCCATCTCTTCAAAGCTCATGACGCCCGACACGACGTCCGAACGGATCATGAAGGGCGGGATGACGTACAGAAAGCCCTTGCCGATCATGAAATCGCGCGCGTAGGCGAGCACGGCGGAGTGCAGCCGCGCCACGTCGCCCAACAGATAATAGAACCCCTGCCCGCTCGTGCGGCGGGCGCTGTCGAGGTCGATGCCCGAGAGCTTTTCCAAAATATCGACATGATAGGGCACCTCGAAATCGGGCACCTTGGGCTCCAAAAACCGCTCCCGTTCCACGTTTTGCGTGTCATTTCTGCCGATGGGCGTCTCCGCGGAGATGAAGTTGGGGATGCGCATCATGATGGCTTTGAGGCGTTCGGACGCCTCCGCAGCCTCCTTCTCGATGTCGGCGAGGCGGGCGGCGTCTGCGTTCACCTGCGCCTTCACCTTCTCCGCTTCGTCCGTCTTTTTCTCGCGCATCAGAAGGCCGATCTGCTTGGAGAGCGCGTTCCTTGCGGCGCGCAGGGCGTCCCCCTCCGTCTGCAGGGCGCGGCGCTTTTCGTCGAGGGCGAGCGCCTCGTCCACAAGGGGGAGCTTGTTCTCCTGAAATTTCTTTTTGATGTTCTCGCGCACGCGGTCGGGGTCGGCGCGGAGGATGGCGATGTCGATCATACGGTGCCTCTTTTTTTCGCAAAGTTTCCTTTATTATACACTTTTTTTCCGCGGAATGCAACCGTCCCCGCGCGGCAGGACAAAAAAAAGCAAAACTCTTTGCGTTATTTTTGACATTTTTCCGCATACGGTGTATAATGGAGATATGGTACCGCTTTGCGGTATCCCGACTACCGATACGGGGGATCAACCTTTGAACAGACAAGAGAACATCCCGGAAGAGGAGCTCGCGCCGCTGCCCGAGGAGGGCGCCGCGCAGGAGGAGGGCGCAAAGGGAAAGCGCTTCTCCGCGCGCGTGCTGGAAGCGGGCGCCGCGCCCGCCGCGCCCATCGATAAAAAGAAGCTCTTGAAGCAGTTCCGCCGCGCCAAGACCCTCCCCTCGGGCGAGGACGTGGAGCGCTTCGAGCCTTCGCCCGACAAGGGGCTTACCTCCGCACAGGCGGAGCTGCGCTTTTCGCAGTTCCTCTTCAACGACGTCAACAAGAAGTACTCCAAGTCGTATGCGAGCATCTTCATCGGCAACATCTGCACCTTCTTCAACCTGCTGTGCCTTCTGGTGGCGCTCGCCCTCGCCTATGCGGGCGCGCCCCTCTCGCAGTTCTTGTTCGTCGCCATCTTCGGCGCCAACCTGCTCATCGGCATCGTGCAGGAGATCCTGGCAAAACGCCAGATCGACAAGCTCTCCGTGCTCATTTCGGCGACCGCCAAGGTGATGCGCGACGGGGTAAAACAGGAGATCGGCGTCAGGGACATCGTGCTCGACGACATCGTGCTGCTCGAAACGGGGCAGCAGATCCCCGCCGACTGCATCCTTCTGGACGGCAACGTGGAGATCAACGAATCGCTCTTAACGGGCGAATCGGTGCCCGTCAAAAAGGCGCCCGGCGAGATGCTGTATGCGGGGTCGTACGTCGCGAGCGGCGCCTGCCGCGTGCGCGCCGACAAGGTGGGCAAGGCGACCTACCTCAACTCGCTCACCTCCAAGGCGAAGAAGTATAAAAAGCCCAAGTCGGAGATCATGAACTCCATCCGCCTCTTCATCCGCGTCATCGGGTGCCTCATCCCCGTCGTCGCGGCGCTGATGGGGGTCATCAACTGGCAGGTGACGGGCGAGGTATCCGAGACCATCATGTTCACGGGCGCCGTCGTCATCGGCATGATCCCCTCGGGGCTTCTGCTGCTCACCTCCTTCGCCATGGCGATCGGCGTCATGCGCCTCGCCAAAAAGCAGACGCTCGTGCAGGACCTCTATTCCCTCGAAATGCTCGCCCGCGTCAACGTCTTATGTCTCGACAAGACGGGCACCATCACGGACGGGAGAATGACCGTCAACGACGTGATGATCTTGAACAACTTCGTCGACCATTCCGTCGAGGAGATCATGGGCAGTATGCTCTCCGCCCTCGACGACAACAACCAGACCTCCATCGCCCTCTATAACCGCTTCGGGCACTCCAACGCGATGCAGGCGACGGCGACCGTCCCCTTTTCCAGCAAACGCAAGCTCTCCGCCGTCACCTTCGGCGAGGCGGGCACCTTTGCGATGGGCGCGCCCGAATTTGTCCTCCGCCCCATGCCCCCCAAGATCGACAAGATCGTCAAGCAATACGCGGCGGCGGGACTGCGCGTGCTGCTTCTGGCATATTCCCCCAGCCCCATCTCGGGCGGGAGGCTCCCCAGCCTGTTCCGCCCCGCAGCCATCATCACCCTTGCCGACAACATCCGCGCGGACGCCATCGACACCATCAAGTGGTTTCGCGAGAACGACGTGGAGATCAAGATCATCTCGGGCGATAACCCCGTCACCGTCTCGGAAGTGGCGCGCCGCGTGGGCGTGAAGAACGCGGGGAAGTACATCTCCCTCGACGGGCTCACCGACCTCGAAGTGGAGAACGTCGCCAATCAGTACACGGTGTTCGGCCGCGTCACGCCCGAACAGAAGGCGATCCTGGTGCGCACCATCAAAAAACAGGGCAACACCGTCGCCATGACGGGGGACGGCGTCAACGACATCCTCGCCTTAAAAGAGGCGGACTGCGCCGTTTCCGTCGCCTCGGGGAGCGAGGCGGCGCGCAACGTCTCCCACCTCGTCCTCATGGACAACAACTTTCTGAACCTTCCCAACGTCGTGTACGAAGGCAGGCGGGTCATCAACAACATCAAGTCCTCCGCCGCCCTCTATATCATGAAGACGCTGTTCACCATCCTGCTGGCGGCGTTCTGCTGCATCCTCGGGACGCAGTACTTCTTCACCACCAACAATATGCTGCTCTTTGAGACGCTGGTCACGGCGCTGCCCTCCACCGTCCTCGCACTGCAGCCCAACGGCGAACGCGTCAAGGGAAAGTTTATCCCGTTCGTCCTGTCCCGCTCCATCCCGGGGGCGCTCACGCTGTTTTTGAGCGTGCTCGCCGTGTATGTGGGCATCACCGTGCTGCCCGAGGAATTCGGCGGGATGCAGATCGGCGTCACCGTGGACGGCGCCGTCACGCAGCTCATCAACCCGCTCTTCGTGCTCGCCGTCTCCTTCGGCGGACTTGTGATGCTCTTCCGCATCTTGAAGCCCTTCAACCTGCTGCGCGTCGCCGTGTATGCCGTTTCGGTGGGCGTGAGCATCCTCATCCTCGCCGTGCCCTTCCTCGGCGAACTCGTCTATACGGGCTGGTCGACCATCTCGCTCTCCATCACGCAGGTGCTCTACCTCGTGTGCATCATCCTCGCGGCGTTCCCCGTCTCCAATCTCCTTGTGAAATTGTGCGACCTGATGAACCCCTCCGCATGACTCCCGCCGTTTGGCTGCGGCGCAGATCTGCGGATTTGCGAAATTTGCGGTGTTGCGGCATTGCGGCTTGACGCCGCAGATCTACGGAACTTGAAAAAAATAAGCTATTATATCCAAAATTCATCGGGGCGGGTGTCAACGACACCCGCCCCGATTGTTAATATCGCTCAAAAGAACCCTTGTAAAACAAATTTTCAGCGCCTACTCTTCTGCACCCGCGCTGTTTTCGGTGGCCTCTTTCCACACAGCATACACCTGCGTTCCCTTCGGCACGATCACGCAACACGTCCCCCTGCTTGCCGGAAAGAACGGCACCCGCAGAAAAAACATCATGGCACCGCAATGCGGTGCCATGATCGTATGGGGGATGAAAATCAGGATAGACTTTTAATAGGCGAGCGTCTCCTCCCGCGTGGGGATGGAGGCAGCCGCGCCCTTGCGCGTGCAGGCGATGCTTGCCGCCTTGCTTGCGAGCCGCGCCGCATCCGCAAGGGAGACGCCCCGCGCAAGTTCCGCCGCAAGCGCGCCGCAGAAGGTATCACCCGCGCCCGTGGTATCGAGGACGGGGACGTCGATGCAGGTATATTGCACCGCGTCCGCACCGCAGGCGATCTCGTACCCGCTGCCGCCCAGCGTGGTGACGACCGCTCCGACGCCCGCCGAAAAGAGCGCCTTTGTTCCGCCCAGAAGGGCGCGCTCGCCCTCGTTGGGCGTGAGCAGGTCGACATACCGCAAAAAGGGAAGAACGGCGGCGTCGGCGGGGGCGGGATTGAGGATGGTGAACAGTCCCCGCTCTTTGGCGCGCCGCAGCCCGTAAGCGACGACGGGGAGGGGATTTTCGAGCTGCGTGAGCCAGATGTCCCCTTCGCCGCACAGTAAGAGCGCCCGTTCGACGTCCTCCTCCGAGAGAAGCGCGTTTGCGCCCCTGTCAAGGATGATGCGGTTCTCGCCGCCCGTGAGGAGGATGACGGCGACGCCCGTCGGCACGCCATCCGCACGGCGCACGAGGGAGACGTCCGCACCCGCCGCGGCAAGGTTTTCGGTCAGCATCCCGCCGAAGGCGTCCGCGCCGACGCAGCCGCACATGACAACGTCCGCGCCGAACCTGCCCGCAGCCGTCGCCTGATTGGCGCCCTTGCCGCCGCAGCCCGTGTAAAACCCGCCGCCCGTGAGCGTCTCGCCGCCCGCCGGGAGATGGGGCGCCGTGATGCCGAGATCGGCATTGAGGCTCCCCGCCACGATGATCTTTTTCATGATACGTCCTGCCTTTTTTGCGCCCTTTTTTTGCGCTCCGCCGCGACCTGCGGCGGAGCGCACGCATCCGTTTGCCGCTTACTTTTCTCTCTTCTTTCTGACGATCGCGACGGCGACGATCGCGCCGATGATGACGACGGCGATGGGCACAAGGAGCGCCGCCCACTGCCACGTCCAGCCGTCGGAGGCGGGCGCCGTGTCCTCTCCGTCGCCTTCGCCGCCGGGCGTGGTGGTCTCACCGCCGCCCTGCGCGCCGCTCACCGTCACGGTGTATTCTTTGACAGTCGACCCCCCCCCGTCTTTGACGACGACGCGGTAGCCGTTTGCCATGTTTCCGCTCGTAACGGCGTTTCCGTCGGCATCCACCACGGACATGGTATAGCCCGACGCCGCGTAGACGGCATTCGTGAAGTCCGCAACGCTCATTTCTTTCCCGATGGTGACGCTCGTTCCCGAGACGGTGACGTCCGTGCTCGTGTTGATCAGAACGTCGGAATAGTCGCCCGATTCATCGATGAGGGAGAGCTCCTCCATGCTGGTCTCATACATCGAGACGCCGCCGATCTGCACGCCGCCCTGGAACCCGAGAACGGGGTCGCTGCCCCCCTCGAAGCCGACGAACACCGAGTATTCGCCGTCCGCGGGCGCCGTGAAGATGAGGGTGACGGGCATATAGGCATCGTCGCGCTCGACGCGCACGTTCTGCCTTGCGACGACGTTGAGGCCCTGCGTCGAATCGTCGGCAAAAAGCGCCGTCTGCACCGTCTCATCGTCGCCCTCGATGACGAGGACGGAGAGCGGAGAATACAGCCCGTCATACGCCGCAGACTTGCTCTCCGCCGCCCAATAGGGGCGCATATACGCGGTGATCTTGTACATCTGATCCTTTTTGAGGGAGACGGACTGCACGATGCCGTCGAGGGGGGACCACTGGCTCAGCCAGATATTGCCCTGCGTGGCATACGCCTTGCCGTCCTCGCCGCCCGCTTCCCAGCCGAGCTGCGAGCTTCCGCCCACCTCCCACCAGCCGTCGCTGTTCTTTGCAAGATCGCCGTTGGAGAGGAGATTTTCCTTCCCTTCGGGAAGGTCGAGCGCCGTTTCAAAGAAGTAGCATTCGTCGATATACAGTCCCGCGCCGTAGGTGCCGAAGCCGATCGTCTCCGCCTCGATGAAGGGATAGACGGTGGTGTTCTCGCCGCTGTTTGCAACGACGGACGCGAGCATATAGCGCGCGAGCGAGATGTCGGAGCCGTCCACCGCGCAGCGGGCGAGCACCGTCTCCATGTCGGCTGCGAGGATGCCGATGCGCGCTGCCTGCACGCCCGCGCCGCTCGCCTTTGCCTCACCCCACTTGGAGAGGTTGACGTAGAAGGCATAGTTGGTATCCGGCTCGACGGTGATGGGTTGTCCCACCGTCATCGTGCCCTCCGCGCCCGACTGCGCCACGAGGTAGAGCGTGTTGCAGCCCTCGATCTGCTTGTCCTGCATATTTGAGCCGGGCGTATAAGCGGACGTGGTGCGCACGTCGTCGATGCCCGCCGAGAACCCGTTCGTGACCTCGCCGATGGTGATCCAGTCGGCAAGGGGATTGGCATTGGTGGAATCTTCAAACCCCGGATTTTTGAGCAGGTTTTCCGACCCCGTGGAGACGATGTCCTGCGCATAAGTGACGGAGACGTCGTCGATGGTCGCGTTCATCTTCTGCAAGCGGATGTAGAAGCGGACGGACGTCTCGTTCCCCGTTCTGATGCGCGCGGAGATGAGCGAGAAGCCGTTGTGCTCCGACCAACCCTCCCCTTCCGCATAGATATGGTCCTTGTCGACGGAGTTGTCCGCCCAGCGGTGCTGCTCGCCGTAGATGACCTCCTCCTCGCGCTCGGGCGAAGCGAACCCGAAGAAGAGGTTGGCGCTCGACATCGCCGTGTTGTTGTTCTTCACGCGGAGCGTGACATAATAGGTCGTGTTGGGGAGCACCGTCATCTGCTGGGAGATCTCGGGATAGCCGCTGTCGTTCCCCGCGCCCGCGAGGCGCACCGCCTTTTCGCCCGAGTGCACGTTCTCTGCGCCCTCCACGACCTCGAACGTGCCCCGTTCGCCCGCCGCCTCGGACGTGGTATCCACGTCCCACGCGCCCGTATCATCGGCGGTCACATCCTCAAAGCTGCCGTCCTTGATGAGGTTGGACGTGAGCAGTTCATCGTCCGTCTCCTCGCTGACGCCCTGCGCAGAGCCTGCGATGCGCGCGGGGATGAGCCCTAAAAGGAGCGCGAATGCCGCCGCGAGCGCAAGGAGCGCCGCCAACCACTTCGATCTTGTTTTCATCTGTCTTTCCTCCGTTACCACAAATTTTTACTTATATGATCTTCTGAAACGCGACGTCGTCGAGTTTCAAAGTATCCGTATCGTTTGCGCCCGTCACGAGGATGCCGAGGCGCAGGGAGGTGTTCTTCCCCGAATTGACCGTCATGGTGACCTGCGTCCATTCGCCGCCGCCCGCCGAGACGGCGAGGGTGCGGAGCGCGTCGCCCGAGGCGTTGCGCACCACGAGACTTACATCGGAGGCAAACCCTTCGCCCGCCTTCACCCAGAACGTGAGCGTGTAATTGGTATTTTCTTCGACGGAGGCGGAGGTGTACACCTCGACGTCCGTCCCCTTGCGCGCCCGTATGAGCGCATTGCACAGCCCCGTGCGCGCCGTCTGCTTCATCCATTCGATGGACACCTGTCCCGCGGCGTTGGTCGACCAGCCGTTGGCGAGCTGATTGGTGCTGCGTTCAAACCCGGGGTCGCTGATGGTGCGCATCTGCGCCATCTCCTCCTCCGAATAGGTCATGAGCTCCATCGGCGAAGGATATTTGCTGTTCTCGTAATCCTCGATCTCGGCGGTCTTTGCTTCGGCGGGAATGACGATGGAGAGCACGTCGTCCACATAGGCGATCTTTCCGCCCTCGCGCACGACGATCTTGCGGATGAGCTCGTCGCAGTTGTCCACGACGCCGTCCACCGTGCTCTGCGAATACTTGAACTTCTGGTCCTTGATGAGCCCGTTCTTGAACTTCGCGTCGAGGGCGCTGTGGCCTTGGATGGTGGCGAGGATGCCCGCCGTGGCGGCTGCGGTCGAGTCGGAGTCGTGCGCGCAGGAGACGGTGAGTTCCATCGACTTCTGGATGTCACCCTCGCCGTAGAGCAGTCCGATGAGGGTGAAGGCGGAGCACATTTTGGCGTCCAGCAGGATGCCGCCGCTCGGCCAGCCGATCCAGTTGTATTCGTCGCTGTTGACGTACGTTTTTTGCAGGTACTGATAGTTGTCGTAGGCGCTCATGCCGTCCGCATGGTTTTTGAGCACGTCGTTGATGACGAGCGCCGACCACGAATCGGCGGGGATGGCGGCGAGCCCCGCGTCGATGAGCTCCCCGATGTCGTCCGTGAAGAACGCCGCGCCGTACATGGCGGCGATGAACTGCATGGAATAGATGCCGTCGCCATAGCAGCAGATCTCGGCAAAACGGTGGCACACGTCATTCGCCCAGCCCGTCATGTTGAGCCCCAGGAACCCGCCGAACGAGGCGCCGCACTGATAGCTGTTGCCGTCGGGATAGGCGCCCGTCAGATAGGTCGTGGAGTATTTGGGATAGCCCGAGAAGGGCGGCGCGAACCCGCGCGCCAGAACGTCGTTGTTGGAGCCGTTCCAGAACTCGAAGTCCTTGTTGTAGGTATAGATGCCCAGCTCCCTGCTCGTGGCGTCCAGCCCGAGGTCTTTGAGCGCCTCGATGGCGGTGACGGAGAGATAGACGTCGTCCTGATCGTAGGCGTTTTGGATCATCTCGTCGTACCAGTTGGGCAGCGAGCTCTCGGGGATCCAGTTCTTATAGTGAAATTCCACGGGATAGCCGTAGGCGACGCCCGCCATCGTGCCGACCAGCCCGCCCTTCACCTTATCGCGGTAGCGCTCGACGGAGATGACCGACGTCGTTGCGGGCAGATCGGACGAGGAGAGGTGCTCATACTCCTGCGCTCCGTCCCCCGTGCCGCCGCCCGTGCCGCCCGTTCCGCCCGTCCCGTCGCCGCACGCCGCAAACGCGCCCGCGCCACCGAGGAGCATGAACCCCGCAAGTGCCGTACACATTCCCTTTCTGAAACCTTTCATCCTTTTTCTCCTTACCTGATTTTGTTGCGTTGTGTTAGAGTTCTTTGAGGACGAACCGGTCGAACCGCGCCGCCGTGCCGTCCGAGACCGTCGCGCCCGCATAGCCGAAGGCGGGAAGCGCTTCATCCGTATAGGCGAGGCGCTCGACGCCGTTCACATAGGCGCGCATCGTCTTGCCGACCACGACGAGCTGCACGCGATAATGCTCGCCCGCCGTCAAGGGAAAGGCGCATTCGGTGAGCAGCGTGCGTTCGCCGTCCGAAAGGCGCACGAAGGCGAGCTTGTCCCGCGCGAATTGCAGGCGGTACTGCCGCCGCACGCCGTGTGCCTTGAAGATGACGCCAAACGCATTGCCCGCGACGGGCGTGATCGCCGTTTCAAACAACACGTCCCCCAGCGGCTTGCCCGTAAAGAGCTGCCCGTCCGCAAGGCACCGCCCCGTGAGCTGTCCCTCCTCGAGCCGCCAATTCCCGCGGTAATAGGTGCACTGTTCCACTTCGACATGTTCGAGGCAATAGTCCTCCTCCCACGCCCTGGAAAAGTCCAGAACGTAGTCCGCCTTGCCCGAGACGGAGAGCGATTTTAAGCGCACCGTGCCGCCCGAGAGAAGCAGCCCCACCCTTCCGATGAGGGCGTCCTCCTCGCACGTCATGCGCACTTCCCGCGCGCCTGCCTCCGAAAGATAGCATTTGCCGTTGCGCAGGTTTTGATAATACAGCCGCACTTCGGCACCCTCGTCCGCCTCGTAATCGGCACACAGCGTCTGCCCGCGGTATGCCTTGGGCGAGGTGGCGGGGTCGTAGCGGTTGTCGGAAAAATCCGCTTTTCCGTAATACGTCTTGACAAATACGCGCCCGTGCCCCGCAGGCGGAGGCGCGATCTCCAGCACACCCGCCCTGTTGCAGATACGCGCGCCGTCCGCGGCGCGCATCCCCGAGGTGGAGCCGGGGAGCAGGAAATCACATGTAAACGTTTTCTCGTCCCGTAAAAGAGAGGCGGCATATTTCCCTTCATACTCCTCCCCCCGCAGGCGGAGCGCCGTGCGGAACACGTCATAAGCGAACGCGGGCGCGGGGACGATGTTCTCATACCCCAGCACGGAGGAGCAGATCGCCGTATCGTGCAGGGGCGCGATCCACACGTCGCAGTCGACGCCTTTGAGCTGCGTGAACACCCCCAGAACGGTGCCCAGATTCCCCGCGTTGCAGTCGGTATCGAAGCCGAAGAAGGTGACGAGGCGCAGCGTTCCGATAAAGTCCCCCTCCCCGTAGAGCAGCGCGCACACCATGAGCGCCGCGTTGGGGATGATGTGGCAGTTCCCGCCGTAGCGGTCCTTCCAATACCTTCTGCGGATATAAGAAAAGCACGCCTCAGCGTCCTCGCCCCCTTCGTGAAAGGCGACGATGTCGCGCACCATTTTGGCGTATTCGCCCTCCTCGGGGATAACGCGCAGCGCCTCCTCAATGATCTTTTGCACGCTCGGGGCGTAGAACGCGGCGCTGATCATGGCGGCGACGAACCTGCCGCCGTCCACCGCGGCGCCGTCGTGCGAGACGCGCGCGGCAGTCTCCGCAAGGCGGGCGGCGAGGAAGATGTCGTGCGGGGCGACCAGCCCCCAGACGTCGCTGAAGATCTGCCCGCCGATCTGTTCGGCGAGGATGGCTCCGTTCTGCGCGATGCTCCCGCTCTGCGGCGCGGGGATGCCGTGCTCCAGATTGAGGTAGGCGGTGTGCTCCTCGGACACGCCGTAGCCGCCCCACCAATAGAAGCCGTGTTCAAAGGGAACGAAGTTGAGCCACGCATCGGAGACGTCCTTCATGCAGAAGGCGGAAGGGTCGGCGCAGTCGCGCAGGGCGCGGTAGAAGAACACGGGCCCGTTGCTGTCGTCGTCGGCGGCAAAGTCGTTGTAATCTGCAAGATACCCCTCTTTTGTGCCGAAGGTCGTGCGGATCTGTCCGGCGTCCCACATTTCCACGGGCGCGCCGTAGCGGATGCCGATATTCTTGCCCAGCCAGCCGCAGTAGATTTTTTCAAGGTCGAGGTCGGTCAGTTTTTTCACGGTCTCACTCCGAAAGCGTTATTTGATGCCGGTGATTTTGATGCCCTGCATGATGTATTTCTGCATGATGAGCAATATGACGATGAGCGGGATGCAGGTGATGACGGTCGCCGCCAGCAGCATATCCCACGCGGTGCCCTGCGTATTCCTGAAATAGGCGATGATCTGGTTGACCTGATAGAGGTTGACGTTGCCGTACACCGTCATGGATGGCCAGATGTAGGCATTCCAGAAGCCCTGAAAGACGCTCAACCCCATGATGATGAAGGGGGTGACGGAGAGCGGGAGAAAGAGGCGCACATAGATGCCGAAGCGGGAACACCCGTCGATAAGCGCCGCCTCCTCCAGCGAGCGCGGGATGCCCAGATAGTACTGCCTGTAATAGAAGATCGACCACACATACACGACGCCCGGGAGCACGAGCACAAGAAAGTTGTCGATGAGCCCGAGCTGCGTCGCCACATAGTAGCAGGGGATCTGTACGGCAATGTTGGGAACGAACATATTCACCGCGTACATTGCCCACAGCACCTTTTTCCCGGGGAAGTTGAGCCGCGCAAACGCGTACGCCGCGAGCGAATTGACGATGAGGCTCATTACGAGCGCGACGACGGCGACCGCGAACGTCACCCCGAGCGAGCGCACAAAGGAGACGCCGCGCGGGATATAGACGGAATTGCCTGCAAACAGGTTGGCGTAGTTCTCCGCCGTCCATACCTCGGGGAAGAAACGAAAGTGGATGCTCTGGATCTCGGAAACGGGCTTGAAGGAGGAGATGATGACCCATAAAAAGGGAAAGATGCTCCCGACGAGCAGGATGGCGCCCATAAGCCAAAGGACGGCGGTGCCGATCTTCTGCAAAATCCTGTCCCGCGCTATTTTTTTGTCGGTGATGACGTCCATATCCCCCTCCTAATCCATCGACTTTTCCGAACTCGTCAGCCTGAAAATGACGGACGAGAGCGCCGTGAGCACGATGGCGACGATGAGCGAGGCGGCGTACACTTCGCCCATGTTTTTGGTGTAGTTGAACTGATAATAGAGGTAATAGATGGGTCCCTCCGTGGAATGCAGCGCGCCCGCCCCCACGATGACGAGGGCGATCTCGTAGAGCTGGAAGGAGCTGACGACGAGGGAGATGAGCAGATAGATGCCCACGTTCTTCAAAGACGGCACGGTGATGTACACCGTCTGCTTCCACCAATTCGCGCCGTCCAGCTTCGCCGCCTCGTAAAAGTCCTTGGGGATGTCGTAAAGTCCGCCCAGCATGATGAGCGTGTTGTACCCCAGCCCGTTCCAGATGGCGGCAATGCACACCGCGAAGATCGCCCAGCCCTGCGCGTTCGTCCAGTTGACCTTGTCCAGCCCCACCCCTTCGAGGATGGTGTTGAGCAGTCCCCCCTCGTAGTTATAGAGGAAGGAGAAGATGGCGCCCACGACGATGCCCGAGAGCAGGCAGGGAAGGTAGATGGCGACCTTGATGACGGCGGCGTACTTTTTGTTGATCTTCATGACGAGCGACGCCACCAGAAAAGAGAGGATGAGCTGCACGGGCACGATCATGGCGACATATTCCAGCCCGATGAGAATGGAGCGGTAAAACTCCTTGCTCGCCGTGCCGAAGAGCACCCTGCCGTAATTTTCCAGCCCCGCGAAGGTGTTGCCCAGATAGTAGTTGACGTCGAACAGGCTGAAATACAGGGAAAGGATGAGCGGCAGCGTGATGAAGAGCATCATGAGCACGAAGGAGGGCAGCAGACAGCAGTACGCCGTGATGACCTCGTTTTTCTTATAGTTGTGTTTTTTGGGGGAAGCGGCGCTCCTTGTCTCCGCATCCTCCGCCGCTTCCTGAACGGCGAGCATTTCCTGCGTCATAACGTCCCTCCTTGGGGAATAAGTCTGCCGCTGCGCGGCGTCCGTTTACTGCTTATGAAACGGGTTGGTGCCCGCGAGCGCCTCCGCCTCGATGAGGTTGTTGAGGTCGGTCTCGAGCGTTGCGAGCGTGGAAACAACGTCTTTTCCGAGCTGCGTGACCGTCTCGAGCGCGTCCGCATACTTTCGGGAGATCTCCCAAAGATAGGCGGGCTCCGCCTTGGCGTAGGGCAAAATGCTTTCGGACACGAAGTTGTAGAACGCGTCCCCGCTCGCCTCGGGCGTTTCGGCGAGCGCCGTCTGCACGGACGTCCTTGCGGCGAACTTGGAATAGCCGAGCGCCGCCATGAACTCTTCGAGGTGCGTCGTATCGCTGCCGAGCAGCCATTCGATGAAGGCGCCGCATTCCTCGGGGTGCTTGGCGCGCCCGTCGATGACCAGCCCCCATCCGCCGAGCGCCGTCGTCGTCACGCCCTCCGTCTCGCCGTCCACGGTGGGAAGCACCACATAGCCGATATCGTCGAGCACGGCGGGATAGTTGTTCTTGATCTGCCCGATCGACCACGAGCCGCCGATCGCCATGGGAACGTCCCCTTCCGCGAGCGGCGTGATCTCGTTATAACTCGAGAGGGCGACGGCGGGCGTCAGATCCTCGTCGTACATCTTTTTGAAGAGCTCAAAGAGCTGCCGGTGGAAGGAGGTGTTCACTTCGGCGCGTGACCAGTTGTCGTCGAGCATATAGTACCCGAGGGAATTTTTGTCCTGCGCCTGGAAGCTCCACAGCACCCAACCGAGCTGGCTGGAATTGGGCATGGCGATGCCGTATTCGTAGTCGGTCTCCGCCTTGATGGTCTTGGCGAAGGTGTACATATCCTCCCACGACGTAAGCTCCGCCGCGTCCAGACCCGCCGCCGCGAGCGCGCTCTTGCGGTAAAAGAGGATGGCGTCCGGTTCGACGAACCACGGGTAGATATAGTGGCTGCCGCTGACGTTGGTCATCTCCTCCACGTTGGGCAGAAGGTCGGTAAAACAGCTCTCCGACATAACGCCGTCGAGCGCCGTGTAATACCCCTCCACCGAGTTGAGCGCCACTTCCGCATAGTTGACGGTGCTGATCTCGGGCGCCGTGCCCGTGCTCTGCGCCGCCTTTAAGGTCTGTTCCCATGCGTCCTCGGAGACAAACGTCACCTTGATGGCAAAACCGCCCTCCTTGGAGACGTCGCTCTCGTTGAACTCGTCCACCTTGTCCTGCACCCAGGAGAGCGTCTCCGCCTCGGTGAACGTCTGGCACCAGAAATGCACCGTCGTTCTGCCGTCCGCAGTCTTTTGTTCGCCGTCGCCGCACGCCGCAAAGAACAGCGCGGAGGCAGCCAGCATGACGCCGCCCATGGTCAAAGCAACAAGTTTTTTCATGTCGATCCTCCTTGTGTAAACGTTTACACAATATGTAAACGTTTACTTAAATGTTAAAATTTATTCGCATCTGCTGCGGGGGGCTGCGCTTTTGCGCGATGTGCGCCCTTCGGGCGCCCTTCCCCCGTCAGTATCTGCGATGCGGAAAAAAATAAACTTCCGAACTTTATGAAATGCGACGGACCGAATCGCGCTCCACGAGCGTGCGCCCGCAGAAGAGCTCGCGCGGCTCCCCTTTGTAGCCGCCGATGAGGCGGTCGAAGAGGAGCTGCGCCGCCTTTTCGGCAAATTCGGCGCTGTCGTTGACGACGGTGGTGAGCGCGGGCTTGACGATCTCGGACATGGAGATGTTGTCCATGCCGACGATGGAGATGTCCTCGGGCACGCGGATGCCGACGGTGCGCAGATATTGGATGATGCCGATGGCGATCATATCGTTGGCGCAGGCGATGGCGGTGGGGCGCTCGGAGAGCTGTGCAAAGTATTCCCCCGCGCGGTACCCCCCTTCCAGCGAGAAGGCGCTCGAAAAGACGTACCCCTCGCGCACGGGCAGCCCCGCCTCCTGCATGGCGCGCCGATACCCCGACATACGGCGGTCGTTGAGCACGGAACGCGGATTGCCGCCCGCAAAGGCGACCTTTTTGTGCCCGTTTTCGAGCAGGTGGCGCGTTCCGAGATAGACGCCCTGCCCGGGCTTGACGCCGTGAACGGTGTCGAAGAGCTTTCTGTCGAATCCCGACGAGGAGACGATGGGCCGATGCAGTTTTTGCAGGCTCTTCAGGATCTCCTCCCCGTCCGAAACGGAGCAGAACACCACCCCGTCGCAGCCCAGTTCTGCGACAAGGCGGAGCGCGTTGAACTCGTTCTCCTCGCTCTCGTTGGTATTATACAGGATGACGACGTACTTCTCCCTGTGCGCGATGCTCTGCAGGACGTCGTAAAGGCGCGCATAATAGGGATTTTTGATGTCGGGAACGATGAGCATGATCTGCATGGAGCGGCTGATCTTCAGCCCCTTCGCAAAGCGGTTGGGGGTGTAGTCGAACTTCTCGATGGCGGCGCGGATGCGCCTGGACTTCTCCTCCCCCACGGCGCCCTCGTTGTTGATGAAACGCGAAACCGTCGCGACGGAGACCCCTGCCTCCCGCGCAATATCGTGCATTGTGACCGCTCTCGGCGTGTTGTAAACGTTTACATCCATCTTGATTTCATTATATCACGAAAAATCCGCCTGTCAAGCCCTTTTTTGCATTTTTCGGAAAAAATTTTTTCGACGGGCGCGCGGGCGGCGGATGGGGGCGCGCGGCATAAAAATATGGAATGATGCTCCGAAAAGCGGCGGCGGGGCTGCCTTTCCGAAGAAAGGCAGCCCCGCCAAGAAGGGCGCGCGGCGGCGCCCGCAGTTTATTCTGCGGGCGCCGCCGCGCATTCTTTCAGTCCTTTAATCTGCCGAGCGTCCAGCCCACCCTGCCGCCCGCAAGCAGATGGCGCTTGACGGCGCGGCGCAGCGAAGTATCTTCGGGCAGGTCAACGAGGGGCACGTTGGGGTCGGGGAAGATCCACTCGAGCGCGGCGGGGCTCCCGTCGTCCACGCGCAGCACCTCAAAGCGGCGCTGAAAGGCGAGGATGCGGCTCGTCGGCGGAAGGAGCTCCTGCAAAACGGGCGCGAGCAGCCACGACTCGCACAAAACGGGCGCATCCCGATAGGCGGGGAAGAACTTTTCAAAAAAGGCGCGCATTTCGCAAAGGGATGCCCCCACCGCCTCGTTTGAAAAGTCGGCGTCCGCGGGGATGTGCACGCTGACGGCGGGCGCGCCCTCCCGCTCGATCATCTCGTATTCGAGCGCGCCGATGCGGAACTCCTGCAGGGCGAGCTGGCGCGGGAACCACCACGCCCAGCGAAAGACAAGGCGCCCCGCCTTTCGGCTGTCCGCAAGAAGAAAGCGCGACAAAAAGCGCATGGTCGCCCAAAAGACGTCCTCCGCAATGCCGCGCGCCGCATACGCCGCGAAGGTGCGTTCCGCCGCGCAGTGCGCCATCAGAACGAACGACGTCATCCCGTCCGCGTCCTCCCCCGCCGCCGCGCGGAGCGCGGCGAGCGCCTCCTCCCGCATGGCGGGCTGCATCAGAAGGTCAAACACGGGCGCCGCCGCCTCGGGCGAAAAGGACTTTTCCAAGAAAAGCGCCGCCCTCTTTGCCCCGTCGTCCAGCCCGATGCCCTCATAAAATTGCAGAATGGTCATACACGTCCCCCCTCGGCGGCACATTTTGCCGCCGCAACCGCCCCTTCGATCGCCTCCGCGGTGCGCGCAAGATCTTCCCCCGAATGGGCGGAGGAAACGAACATCGCCTCGAACTGCGAGGGCGCGACGAATATGCCCGCAGCGAGCATTTTCTGAAAATAGACGGCGAAGGCGCGCGTATCGCACGCAGCCGCCTGCGCATGATTTTCGGGCGCGCGCTCTGCAAAGAACGGGGTGAGGACGGATCCCACCCGTCCGACGGGCACGCCTGCCGCGCGGAACGCCCCCTCGAGATACGCCGCCTTCTCCTCCAGCACGGGATAGAGCTCCGCCTTCTCCCTTCGGATGCGGCGCAGCATCGCAAGCCCCGCCGCCGTGGCGACGGGATTGCCCGAGAGCGTGCCCGCCTGGTAGACGCCCCCGAGCGGCGCGACGAGGGACATGACGTCCCTTCTGCCGCCGTACGCGGCGAGCGGCATCCCGCCGCCCACGATCTTGCCGTACGCCGCAAGGTCGGGGCGCACGCCGAAGCGCTCCGCCGCCCCGCCGTAGGCGACGCGGAACCCCGTGATGACTTCGTCGAAGATGAGCAGCGCCCCCTCCTCGTCGCAGATGCGCCGCAGCCCCGCCAAGAAGCCCTCCGCGGGCGGAACGACGCCCATGTTGGCGGCGACGGGCTCCACGATGATGCAGGCGATCGCACCGCGGTGCGCCCGGAAGAGCGCCCGGACGCCCGCAAGGTCGTTATACTCCGCGACGAGCGTGCAGTCCGCATACCCCTGCGGCACGCCGAGGCTGTCGGGCACGGCGCCCGTCATGCACCCCGAGCCCGCGCGCACCAGCAGCCCGTCCGAATGCCCGTGATAGTTCCCCGCGAACTTTACGATCTTCTCCCTGCCCGTAAAGCCGCGCGCCACGCGCACGGCGGACATGGTCGCCTCCGTTCCCGAATTGACGAGCCGCACCATCTCCATGTGCGGGGCGGCGAGGGCGATCTCCTCGGCAAGTTCCGCCTCCCGCGCGGTGGGCGTTCCGAACGTGAGCCCGCGCTCCGCCGCCTCCCGCACGGCGGCGAGGACTTCCGCGGGCGCGTGCCCGAAGAGAAGGGGGCCCCAGCTCATCACATAGTCGAGATAGCGCCGCCCCTCCTCGTCCGTCAGATACGCCCCCGCGCCGCGCACGGTGAAAAAGGGCGTGCCGCCCACCGAACGGAAGGCGCGCACGGGGGAGTCGACGCCCCCGGGAAGAATGTCCGAGGCGCGCGCAAAGAGTTCGGGATTGTTCATACGTTCCCCCTTTTTTGCGCCCATTCGAGAGCGTGATAGGTGATGACGATGTCCGCGCCCGCGCGGAAGAACGCCGTCAGGATCTCCTCCACGATGCGCTCTTCGTCGATCATCCCCCGCTCCGTCGCCGCCTTGACCATCGCGTACTCGCCGCTCACGTTGTAGACGGCGACGGGCAGAAGGGTGCGCTCGCGCACAGCGCGCACCACGTCGAGATAGGCGAGCGCGGGTTTTACCATCACAATATCGGCGCCCTCGCCTTCGTCGATGAGCGCCTCGCGCAGCGCCTCGCGCCCGTTGCGCACGTCCATCTGATAGCCCTTTCTGTCCCCCGTCTGCGGAGCGGAATCCGCCGCGTCGCGGAAGGGCCCGTAAAAGGCGGAGGCGAACTTGGCGCTGTACCCCATGATCGGGACATGGTGGTATCCTTCCGCGTCGAGCGCGGCGCGGATCGCCGAAACGACGCCGTCCATCATGGAGGAGGGCGCCACCATGTCCGCACCCGCGCGCACCGCCGCCAGCGCGGACATGGCGTGCAGCGGCAGGGAGGCGTCATTGTCCACCTCTCCCCCGTTCAGCACGCCGCAGTGCCCGTGCGAGGTGTATTCGCACAGGCAGATGTCGGCGATAATGACAAACGCCTTGCCGCGTTCCGCAAGATAACGTTTGAGGAAACGGATAGCGCGCGGAACGATCCCCTCCGCGTCATACGCCCCGCTCCCCCTTTCGTCCTTCTCCTCGGGAATGCCGAAGAGCATCACCCCGCCGATGCCCGCAGAAAGGACGGCGTCGGCGACCTCGCCGAGGCGGTCCACCGAATAGCGGAACACGCCCGGCATGGAGGGCACTTCCTCCCTGACGTCCTGCCCGCAGCGCACGAACACGGGCAGGATGAGCCCCTCTTTGCGGATGGCGGTCTCCGCCGCCAGCGCGCGCAGGGCAGGCGTTCTTCTCAATCGTCTTGTTCTCTGCATACGATCTCCCCGACCGTCCGCGCAAGCTCCTCCGCGCGGGCGCTCTTTGCAATTACCGTTTGATACCCCGCCGCACGGACGGCGGCAGCCGTTTCCTCCCCGATGCTCACCGCAGCGACGCCCGCAGGCAGCGGACACGCCGCAAGAAATTCCCGCGCGCCGCCCGCCGAGGAGAAGGTGACGCACGCCGCGCCCGCAATTTCCTCCCGCGCCCGCGCGAGCCGCGCCCTATCCGCGCGCGTCTCGTACACGTCGAACTGCACCCCGCAGCCGAGCAGCGCCGCGCTCCCCGCCTTGGCGCGCAGGAGCGCCGCTCTCTCCCGCCGCACGCCCGCCCGAACGAGCAGCGCCGCGAGGGCGCGCACCGTGTACGTCTCCGGCATGAGATCGGCGAAAAACCCCCTCTGTTCGAGCGCCGCCGCCGTGGCGGGCCCGATGACGGCGAACTGTTTTCCCGCGAACGCGCGGTGATCGATGCCCCGCCGCGCCGCCTCCGCAAAGAAGATGTCCACGCCGTTCGGCGAGGTGAACACGAGATGGGAGAACGCTGCAAACTGCTCCCAAAACCCGTTGAAAAGACAGGGCACGACGGTGCGGAAGGCGCAGGGAAGGGGCTCTATGCCCAGCCCCGTGAGCTGAGCGCACACCCGCCGGACGTGCGAGGGCGTTCCCGTGACCATGACGCGGGGCGGGGGCGCATACGCCCCCAACAGCCCCTCCGCGCATACCATGCCCACGACGATGGTCACAGGCGCGGGGAGCGGACGCACCGTGTCCGCGAGGGCGGAAAGAGAACAGCGCGCCATGCGCTCCGCAGACATGCCCGCCCCCGAGATGACCGCGCAGGGTGTATCCGCGGACATGCCCCCCTGCAGGAGGTCGCGGCAGATGCGCTCCGCCGCCCCCTTCGCCATCAGAAAGACGAGCGTCTCGCGCGAGGCGGCAAAGCGGGTGAAGTCGGGCACGCCCTCCTTGGTGTGCGCGGTGAGCACGGTGAAGCCGCGCGCAAGGGCGCGGTGGGTGACGGGGATGCCGAAGCGCTCCGCCGCCGCCACCGCCGAGGTGACGCCGGGGACCATCTCGCAGCGAACGCCCGCCTGCAAAAGCGCCGAGAGCTCCTCGCCGCCCCGCCCGAACACAAAGGGATCGCCCCCCTTGAGGCGGACGGTGAGAGGGTACTTTTGCGCGCATTCCGCGAGCAGCGCGCAGATCTCCTCCTGCGCGAGGCTGTGCGCGCCCGCCCGCTTGCCGACGTAAATTTTTTCGCAGCCTTCGGGAACGAGCGATAAGAGCTCTTCGTCCAATAAACTGTCATACACGACGCAGGCGCACGCCGCAAGGAGCTGCGCCCCGCGCAGGGTGAGCGAGCCCCGCCCGCATCCCGCGCCCACGAGCGCGACGCGGTTCATACAAATTCCTCCGCGAGCCGCAAAATGCTCTCCTCCCCCGCATAGGGGCGGGTATGTATCACGCCATTCTTCTGCGCATACAAGAGAGCGCCGTCAAAATAGGCGCCGACGCCCCCCGTGCAGCCGCCCCCGAGCGCCCGCTGCAAGGCGCGCTCGACGCGCGACGCCCGCGACGCCTCTTCATCGTTCACGAGCGCCCCGCACGCGCCCTCGACGGCGATGATGCCCTGACAGGCGGCGGGCACGCACAGTGCGGGCGGAAGGGACTCCGCCGTCAGCCCGGAGAGCTGTGCGCCCAGCCGCGCCAGCCCCGCCGCGGCGAGGATGAGTGCATCGAACTCCCCCGCGCGCAGTTTTTTCAGCCGCGTGTCCACGTTCCCGCGCACGGGCAGCACCTGCGCCGCGGGAAAGCGGGAGGCGGCAAAGGCAGCCCGCCGCGGCGAGCCCGTTCCCACGCGCAGCACCTCCCGCCCGGGGAGAGATAAAAGAACGTCGCGCGCGTCGGCGCGGGGCAGGCAGAAAAAGTTGTCGTGCCCCTCGTCCGTCGGCAGATCCTTTGCGGAATGCACGGCGGCGTCCAGCTCGCCGCGCGCAAGTTTTTCACGGAAAATATCGGTGAATGCCCCCCGTCCGAGTTCGGAAAGAGGCATATCCGTCCTCTCGTCTCCGCGCGTGCGGACGACGACGATCTCCACTTCGCACCCCGCCCGTCGCAGCGCAGCGGCGGCAAGTTCCGCCTGCGCCAGCGCAAGACGGGAGCCGCGCGTTCCCAACCGCACCTTCATACGCCCTCCGCGAGCATCGCCTTCACCCGCCGTGCGTACTCCGCGGGCGAACAAGTCCCCCGCAGCGCCTTGCACCGCTCGGCGATCATGGACAGATTTCGAGGGAGCACCCCTTCGAGATACTCCCGCAGCGCCGCCGCGAGCGCGGGCGACGCGCCCCCCGTGGAGACGGCGACGGTCACCTCCCCCGCCGTGATGAGCGCGGGGAAGAAAAAGTCGCACAGCGCGGGCGCGTCCACGCAGTTGACGGGAACGCCCCGCGCACGGCAGTCGGCGGCGACGCGCGCGTTCAGAGCGGCGTCATCCGTCGCCGCCACGGCGAACAGCGCACCCTGCAGATATTCGGGCGAATAGGCGGGGTACACTTCCTCCGCGAGGGCGACGAGTTCCGGACGCACCTCGCGCGCGCAGACCGCGACGCGCACGCCGAAGGGGCGCAGCTTCTGCGCCTTGCGCAGCGCCACTTCGCCGCCCCCGACGAGCAGGCACTTCGCCCCCGAAATATCCTTCATGAAGGGAAAACAGCTCACTCCCCCGCTCCTTCCCCGACCGCGCGCAAAAACGCGGACGGGTCATGTTTTTTTAAGAGCCGCAGCGCCTTGGGAAGGGCGCCGCAGCGCGCAAGATACCGCCGCGCCGCACGGTGCACCGCGAGCAGGACGAGGTATTCCTCCACGACGGCGCGCGCCTTTTTTATGGCTTCCTGCTTCTTTTGATTGTTCTCCCGCGCGCGGCGGGCGAACCCGTCGATACCGAGCAGGCGGCAGCCCGCAAGCTCCCCCACCCCCGCGCCGATGTCGGGCGGCATGGCGAGGTCGATAAAAAGCCGCTCCCGCGGGCTCTTTTGCACAACGCGCTCCACCTTTTCCGCCTCGAACACGACGTGCGGCGAGGCGGTGGTGCCGATGACGACATCGGCGCGCTCCAAAAAAATATAGCGCTCCCTGTATGCGACGGGCAGCACGTCCCCCCGAACGGAGACGGCGACGCCGTGCGTGCGTTCGGCGGCGTACACCGTGAGATTTTTGTGCGCGGCGAGGTTTTTTAAAAGCGCCCCGCCGAACTTCCCCGTGCCGCCCACGACGAGCACCGCCCCGCCCCGCGGCAGAAAGCGCGCCGCCTCGTTGGCGGCGAGGGTCGCCACGGAACAGGCAAAGGAGGAGATGCGGGTGCGCGTGCGCACCGCCTTTCCGCAGGCGAGGGCGATCTGGAACGCCTCGTCCAGCCCCTTTGTGACGCCCGCCGCGCGCGCCTCCTCATACGCCGCGCGGAGCTGCCCCAAAATTTCGTCCTCGCCCGCGAGCATGGAACACAGCCCCGCGGCGAGCGAAAAGAGGTGCTCCTCCGCGCCCATATAAAAGCGCGCGGGCGGGAGCGCCGCGCGCCTTATAATTTCCTCCGCCCGCGCGCGGGAGCAGGAAAAGTATACTTCGGTGCGGTTGCAGGTGACGAGCACGACGCACCCGCCCGCCTCACGAAATCCCGCATAGAGCGCCTCGCGCGTGCGGCGGGAGTAGGCATAGTTTGCCCGCTCCGCCTGCGGGGCAGAGCAAAAGTCGACGTACAGACAGTTCATGCCGCCTTGATTCCGCCCTATTGCGCGAGCAGGCGGCGCTCCGCCTCCGCAAAGCCGAGGCGGGCGACGGTATCAGAGAAGCGCTCGCCGTCGACGCCCTCCGTGCGGAACAAGTCGATGGCGCGTTCGATGACCTGCATGACTTCCTCCTCCGAGGTGAAGATCTTGTTGAGCGCCCTGCCCTGCGCCACGCGCTTGCCCCATCTTCCGCCGATGTAAATTTTATACCCGTCGCGATAGTCCGTGACCGCGCCGAACGGGCACATATTGCGGCATCTGCCGCAGTGGTTGCAGGCAGCGGGGTCGATGCAGATCTTCCCGTCCGCGACCTTTGCCGTGTGGATGGGGCACGCCGCCTCGACGCGGCACTTTTTGCAGCCGCGGCACTTCTCCAAACAGACGGTGGGCACGCGCTGCCCGATGACGCCCAGATCGTTGAGATCGGGCTTGACGCAGTTGTTGGGGCAGCCGCCCACGGCGATCTTGAATTTGTGGGGCAGGGTGACGCCGTGCATCCCCTCGTAAAAGCGCTTGTGGATGCGCTCGGAGAGGGCGAAGGTGTCGATGAGCCCGTATTGGCAGGTCGTCCCCTTGCAGGAGACGACGGGACGGACGCGCTTGCCCGTTCCGCCCGTCTGCAAGCCGTGCGCCGCAAGGAACGCGGTGAGCGGCCCGATATTCTCATACTTCACGCCCTGGATCTCCAGCGTGAGGCGGGTGGTCATGGCGACCTCCCCCGAGCCGAACTTCTCGCTCGCGTCCGCAATGGCGCGGTGCTGCTCCGCCGTGATCTTGCCGTTGACGGTGATGACGCGCGCGTTGAACGTATCGGGCGTGCGCTTGTCCCACAAAAATCCCATTCCTTTGACCCGCTTGACCTCTTCGGGCGAAACCTTACACTCCATGTCCCCATTCTCCTTGTATTTGTCTTCGTGACCTATTATAACACACACCGCCCGCGTTGTCAAGATACGATCCATCGGGCGAGCGGGCGGACGAGCGCGGGCGCGCCGTCCTTTGGCGGCGCGCCCGCGCGCAGAAATATGTTAGGAAAAGAGGGGCGTGGAGAGATAGCGGTCGGCGCCGTCCGGGAAGAGGACGACGATGTTCTTCCCCGCGAACTGCTCCCGCGCGGCGAGCTGCGCCGCGGCAAAGAGCGCCGCGCCCGAGGAGATGCCGACGAGCACGCCCTCGCTCCTGCCCACCGCGCGCGCGTACGCAAAAGCCTCCTCGTCCCTGACGTCGATGACCTCGCTGATGAGCGACGTATCGAGGTTTTCGGGCACGAACCCCGCGCCGATGCCCTGGATGGCGTGCGCGCCCGCCCTGCCGCCCGTGAGCACGGGAGAGCCTGCGGGCTCGACGGCAACGAGGTACACGTCCTTGTTTTTCTCGCGCAGATACCGCCCGACGCCCGTCAGCGTGCCGCCCGTTCCGACGGCGGAGACGAAGGCGTCCACCCTGCCCGCAAGCGCCCCGAAAATTTCGGGCGCCGTCGTCTCGTAATGGGCGAGCGGATTGGCGGGGTTGGAGAACTGCCCCGCGAGGTACGCCCCCCGCTCGCGCGCGATGCGCTCCGCCTCCGCAATGGCGCCCGCCATCCCCTTTCCGCCCTCCGTGAGGATGACCTCCGCGCCGTACGCGCGCAGCAGGCTCACCCGCTCCGGGCTCATGGTCGAGGGCATGGTGAGCACCACCTTGTACCCCTTGGCGCGGGCGATGGCGGCGAGCCCGATGCCCGTGTTGCCCGACGTCGGCTCCACGATGGTGCCGCCCGCCGCGAGCGCTCCGTCCCGCTCGGCGGCGGCGATCATATACTTTGCAACGCGGTCCTTGGCAGAGCCCGCCGGGTTGTTCTTTTCGAGCTTGGCGAACAGCCTGCCCCCGAGCCCGCGTTCCGCGCCAAAGCGCGCAAGTTCCAAAAGGGGCGTGCCCCCCACCATGTCCGCAACGCTCGCAAAATACGCCATACCATGTCCCTCCGATGCGATCCCGTTCCGCATATTCCGCCTCAATTATACCGCGGACATGGGTGCGCTGTCAACTGTTTTCCCCATCCCCCGCCCGCTGACGGCGGCGCATCCGCGACCAGTTGAAAAAGCCGTAGAGATCGTTCACGAAAAAGACGCAGAAACAGATGACGACGGAGAGGCAGGTGATGTCCTCTGCCGCCATCAGCGACCACAGGACGATGAGCACGCCGTCGTTGGCGGCGTAGGCGAGCGCGTAGAAGGGGCTGCGGCGCGCGGTGAGATAGACGGCGAGAAAGCTCGTCGTCACCGAGACGGTGCTCGGGATGAGGTTGGCGGTATTGAGCGCGCGCAGGATGAAGTAGAACGCCGCCGTGACCGCCGCCGTGATCAGCACGAGCAGCGCCCACTCCCGCCCGCGCAGCTCGTTGACGCGCACTTCGCTCTTTTTGCCGCGATAGGGATGGCGCAGCCACGCGACGAGCGCCCACACCGCCATGGGCGCCGACATTCCGACGTAGGTGATCATTTCGCCGTAGTAGGCGACCTTCCACGAGATGATGCCGTACAGCACCGCAAAGACGATGATGAGCGCCTGCCCCGCGGGATTGCCCTTGGCGCAGAAGATGAGGGAGGTGACCCCTAGGAGGGAGGCGGCGAGGGTGAGGAAGTTCACCCTGTCCCAGATGCAGAACGCGGCGACGATGAGCGCGAGCGAGCCCATCCAGAGCGCCAGCTCCGCCGCCGTGAAGTAGTGCGCTTTTTTGACCTTTTCCATGATGTCCTCCAAAGAAACGTCCCGCTTTTCGGGAACGTCCAAACAAAAAAGCGCCCGATCGGCATTGCCTTCCAAGACCTAACGGCAATGCCACGAACGCTTTTCGCAGTTCTCTACCCGGTGGCAGAAATGTATTCTCTTTTTGCGCGCCCCTTTATGCGGCGCGGCACTTTATGCGGCGCACACGGCGCTTATCCCTTGCCCGGACGCCCGCTTAAACGTTCTTGTTTCCGCCCGCGGCGGGACGGGACTTGGGCTTTTTCATCGTGAGGGAGATGCGCTTTTTCGCCTCGTCCACTTCCTTCACCCAGACGGTGACGACGTCGCCCACCG